>CALLYN010000276.1 GCA_937858455.1 uncultured Kouleothrix sp. | reverse complement strand
CGCGCGCGCGCAAACGCGGCGCGGTGCTTCTCGGGCGGGTGGCCAACCTCGGGGCCGCCCAGGCCCAGCGCCACCACGCCATTGCCTGCCGCGCCGATCGCCCAATCCGCCACCAGCAGGCTATCCTCGGCGGGCATCGAGCGGTCGATATCTACGATCAGGCCCATATCGACGCCCAGCTCGCGCACGGCCCAGGCGCGAGCGCGGTTGAGCGCCGCCAGCTGGTCGGCAAACGGCAGGCCCTTCTGGGCATAATGCGTATATGCCGTGTATGTCACCTCGCTGTAGCGCACATTCTGCGCCGCCTGGCCGGCCAGAAACTCGCGCGCAACCAGCTCGATGTCGTCGGTCGTGCGGATGCAGGCCGACAGAAGGCGATACACCTGGATGAAGTGGCCGAAATCGGTGAATGTGTACCACTCCCGCAGGCCGGCGACCGTCTGAGCCGGCAGGGGCATGCCGTGGCGCCTGGCAAGCTCAAGCAGCGTCTCGGGGCGCACCGAGCCCTCGAGATGCACATGGAGCTCAACCTTGGGCATGGCCGCGATATATGTCGTCAGGGACATACGGGTTGAAACCTTTTCCGGCGCGCAGCACGGCGCGCGAAACGAACAGCCGCTGCACCATTTCCTACGGCCCGGCAGCCGCCTGGGATGCGCCGCGCCGCAAACGCCACCACAGCAGCGCCAGCATCACAGCCGCGCCACAGGCATCGATCAGCACATCACGTGCCGCAGGGTGGCGATTGGCCACAAACGATTGATGAAACTCATCGCTGACGGCATACAGCACCGTCAGCAGCCAGGCCCAGCCCCAGCGCAGCCGCATCCCCGGCAGGGCGCGCCACCACAGCAGCGCCAGGATGCCAAACACGGTTGCGTGCGCCGTCTTCTTCAACAGAAAATCAAGCCACGGGTCGTCGGGCGACGGCAAGCTCGACTGTGACGACAGAAAAAAGATCAGGCCCATCCATGCGGCCACTGCCAGCCAGCGCGCCGCGAGCGTATCGAGCAGCCCCCAGGGCCGCGAGTTTGCTTGTGTTTCCATGTGCTCCTCTGCCATAGCTGATCGGCTACAGGCGCCGCGCCAAGCGCGGCACTGTATAGATAACGCTGCGGCGGGCCGCGCGTCACCCGATCGGCATGTCAGGGCCGCGTGTGCTTCCACGCGCCAATATTCCAGGTGATCGGCGCCAATGCGTCGGGCTGCGGGCCCTGCACGCCCGGCGCCACCAGCACCACGCTGAGGCGCTGGAACAGCGGCAGCACCGGCAGATCTTGCGTCCATAGCTGCTGCTGGCGCAGGTACGCGGCCGCGCGCTTCTCGGCGTCGAGCGAGGTTACTGCCTCGCGTATAGCGCGGTTGGCGTCGCGCTTGCACCAGCCGGAAAAGTTATCGCCAGTAAAATTATTATCGGGGCTCGGGATGGCCGTGCAGCTCCATAGCAGCAGGCCGCCCGGATCCGAGCTGGCGCTCCAGCCAAACAGCACCAGGTCGAACTGACGCTGAAACAGTGGGCCATCCGGGCTGAATAGCTCGTCGGGGGGCAACGCCTGAACCTGTACATCGATGCCGATCGCCTTCATATCGTTTTGAAACAGCTGGCTGATCTGCTGGCGCACGGGAGTGCTTTCGGTGGTGAGCAGCGTAAAGGTGAGCGTGATGCCATCGGCCGAGGCGCGCATCCCCGTATCCGTCGCCTTGTAGCCAGCGTCGTCGAGCAATTTGCGTGCCTCGTCGGGGTTATACTCGTAGCGCGCCAGCTGGTCGGCGGGCGCGGCCTCGGGCTGGCCAGGCAGCACCCAGCTCTGCAGCACCGGCACGTGGCCGGCGAACAGCGCCTGGGCCATCGCCGCGCGGTTGGTGCCGAGCGCGATCGCGTGGCGGATGCGTACATCCTGCAGATCCGGCACGTCGAGGTTGAAGTCGATATGCTCCCAGTTCGGGTTGGGCAGGTAGATCGCCCGCAGGTGCCCGGCCGACTGATCTTGATCGAGCGCCGGCATAAGTTCGGCCGTCGGGCGATCGGCGGCAGCGACGTCGATGTTGCCGTTCAGCAAGCCAGCGCGCATCAGCTCGATATTCGGCGAGAACGCCAGCACGGCGCGCTCGGCTGGCGGGGGCGGCCCGAAGTAGTACGGGTTGCGCCGCAGCACGATCTGGCGCTCGTCGCGGCTCTCAAGCGCGTATGGGCCATAGCCAACCGGCTTACGCGCGAACTCACCGCCGAAGCGCTGTTCAGGCGGCGTGCTGGCCAGCAAGTGGCGCGGCAGCGGCGTCCAGTAGCTGAGAAAATACGTCGGGCTGGTGAAATCGGGCCGCAGCGTCGCGCGCGTGGTGTGGTCATCGACGCGCTCGTACGCCACCACCTGGCTGAGCCTGTCGCTGATCTCGGCGCTGAGCGGCGCGGCTTTGGCGCTCTCGTAGGCAAACACCGAGTCGTCCGCGGTGACGGGCTGGCCGTCCGACCAGCGCAGCTTGGGGTTCCAGTGGAAGGTGACCACCAGCTGATCGACCTGGGTGATGATCTGCGTGACCGTCGTGGTGATGCTGCCGGCGTCGTCGAGGTACACGTCGGCTTTGCGCGCCGCAGCGTCGCCATTCTCAAACGACGGAATGCGTTCGAGCACGCCGGTGCCGGTGTAGCCGTAGTTGAACGACAGCACCGGGGAGGGGAACAGCAGCTCGGCGACCGGCGCGGCGGTGCGCGCGCTGCTGATCGACGCCTGGTAGGGCAGCAGCGTGCGTGGCTGGTCAAGCAGGCCCACCGTCCAGGTTTCGGCCGGCGGGGTGGCGGTGGCAGCGGCCGCGCGCGTGGGCGCCTGGCCAATCGGCGCAGGGCTGGGCGTGGCCGCGCTATTCGGAACCCCGCCTTCGATCGCGCAGCCTGCCGGCAGCAGCGCCAGCACAACCACAATACCGAGCCAGCGGAGCATATGTCGATATCGGATCACAGCGTTTGTTACCATATGTCGTAGAACAATGCCATACTCAGCCGACCGAGTCTACCCTGTTTGGGCGAATTTGTCCAACCAGCCGGCCGAAGGCACTGTGTTATAATGACCGCATTCTCGCCATACTGGAGCGGCATGTGACAGAACCTGCCCGCATCTCGACCGATCGCCTGCTGAGCGATCTGGCGCAGCTGATCAACGTGCCGGGCAGCCCTGGCCAGCCCGAGGGGCTGGCCGCCGCAGCCGCGCGGGTGGCCGCCGTGATGCGCGCGCACCAGCTTCACGTGACGACGCTGGCGAGCCCCGGCGCCCCGATCGTCGTCGGCCGCCGCCCCGGCCGTACGCCTTTCACACTGCTGCTGTACCACCACTACGACGTCGCGCCGGCCGGCCCGTGGCGCGCCTGGAACCACGAGCCCTTCCAGCTAGCCGAGCGCGAGGGCACGCTCTACGGCCGCGGCGTGGCCGATGGCAAAGGCCCGCTGGCGGCGCACCTCAGCGCGCTCGCCACCCTGCTGGCCACCGAAGGCGAGCTGCCGTGCGGCGTGGTGGTGCTGGCCGAGGGCGAAGCGCTCAGCGGCAGCCCGAGCCTAGGCGCGGCGGTGGCCGAAGCGCACGCGCTGTTCAAGGCCGACGCCTGCCTGTCGACCGGTGGCGAGCGTGACGCCGACGACCGGCCGTTCTGCTACACCGGCGCCAAGGGGCTGCTGCAGGTGCGGATGCGCGCGCGCGGCACCAACCAGGCGCTGCCGCCCGGCCTGGCCACCAGCGTCGCCAACCCGCTCTGGCGGCTGCTGTGGGCGCTCGGCCAGCTGAAGAGCGACCAGGAAGAAGTGCTGATCGACGGTTTCTACGACGATGTCGAGGGGCCAAGCCGCAGCGAGAACCAGACCATGCGCCAGCTGCAGATGGACGAGGCCGCCCGCAAGCGTGCCTGGCAGCTCGACCAGTTTCTGTTCGAGCTGGAAGGCGCCGCGCTTGTGCGCACCGAGGCCACCCTGCCAACCTGCAACGTGGCCGACCTGAGCGTCGAGCCGGCCAGCGACCTGCCGATCATTCCAGTGGCGGCGGCGGCGCGGCTCGATTTTCAGCTGGTGCCGCGCCAGCACCCCCAGGCGATCGCCGACATGCTGCGCGCCCACCTGGACGCCAAATCCATGGCCGATATCGAGGTCGAACGGCTGCCCGGCGGCTACCCCGGCGTACATACCGCCTTCGAGCACCCGTTCATCGAGCGCCTGCGGCTGGTCGGCGAGAACCTGTACAGCGCGCCGCTGCCGCTTCTGCCACAAGGCCCATTTCATCAGCCGCTGTTTTTTTTCGCCGAGGCGCTCGGCGTGCCTGTGGCTGCAGTCGGCTGTGCCCGCCCCGACAGCGCCACCAACGCACCAAACGAGCACATCCCGCTGCCCGATCTCATTCGCCACGGCCAGCTGCTGATCGAGCTGATGTACGCCTGCGCCGCCCCGCCGGTTTGACATCCGCAGGCACTTATGGTAGCATACACCCCGCGCAATTATGTGATTGCGTTTCTTTTATGCCGAAATGCCGGTGTAGCTCAGTGGTTAGAGCGAGCGACTCATAATCGCTAGGTCACTGGTTCAAGTCCAGTCACCGGCACCAACCCGGTAAAGCGCAGCACAAGCCTGCCTGGCACTACCAGGCGGGCTTTTTGCTGTCTGTCGCTGCAGATTTTGTCATTGGTTTGTTACGATTGCCGGCCCGAAGCGCGTGATATACTCGACGTGTGGCGGCCCGAAGCGGCCGCACGACGATGCTCGCAACCGCCAGCCAGCGCGCGATAGCGCAACACATACCATGATACGTCGCAACCCACTCATTCTGGCACTTCTCCTGCTTGGGCTTTTGCTGCCAGCAACCTCGCGCGCCGCCCCAGCCGACACGCCACGCGTGCTCCAGCAGGGCGGCGGGGTACAGCTCGAATGGAATGGCGCGCCCGCCGCGCTTAAAAACCCGGCCGCCACACTCGTCGCCATTGGCGGCTCGCGCCTGCCAGCCCAGCTTGTGGCACTGCGCGTGGCCGGCAACGCCCCGATCGCCATCCACATCGATCACCTGAGCAGCGCGCCCTGGAGCAGTGCGCTCGCGCCGGCCGAGCGGCCGGTGCCACAGCTGCCCGGAGGCCCGGCGCGGCCCGACCTCGCCG
>CALLYN010000275.1 GCA_937858455.1 uncultured Kouleothrix sp. | reverse complement strand
GCACGCGTGATCATACCAAAAGTTGGCGTCCTGACCACCTCCTTTTGTCAAGTGAAACCCTTTGAGGCCGCACAGGCCCCGGAGCAGTCTGGAGCGAGCGGGGCGCGGGGCCGCACAGGCCCCGAAGCAGTCTGGAGCGAGCGGGGCGCGGGGCCGCACAGGCCCCGAAGCAGTCTCGAGCGAGCGGGGCGCGGGGGCACGTAGCCACCGAAGCAGTTACGGGCAAGCAGGGCTGCACAGGCCCCAAAGCAGCCATGCGCGCAGCCTATGGTATACTGGCACCCACCTACCAACCGCCAACCAGCAACCAAGGAGTCGCCCGCCGTGACGCACTACTACCCCGGCGCGCTGCACATGCACACAACCTTCTCCGACGGCTCGGGCACGGTCGAAGACCTCGCCCGCGCCGCGCGCGCCGCCGGCCTGCGCTGGATCATCGTCACCGACCACGACACCCTCGCCGGCCAACCCTCCGAGGGCTGGGTCGACGGCGTGCTGGTGATCGTCGACCACGAGATCACCCCCGACCGCAACCACTTCCTGGCGCTCAACGTCGACGAGGTGATCGATAATACGCTCGCGCCCCAGGATTTCGTCGACGCGGTGTACGCCCGCGGTGGCTTCGGTATCATTGCCCACCCCGACGAGCGCGTCAAAAACGATTTCAAGGATATCTACCGCTGGGACGACTGGAGCGTCGATGGGCCGCGCGAGCGCACCGGCCGCCCGGTGGGGATCGAGCTGTGGAACCACCTGAGCGATTGGGGCGAGCACCTCACCCGGCGCAACAAGGAGCTGCTGTACTTCCTGCCGCAGCTCGGCATGGGCGGCCCGACCCGCGAGACGCTGGCTTGGTGGGATCGGCTGAATATCGCCGGCAAGCGCACCTTCGGCGTCGGCGGCGTCGATGTGCACGCGATCAAGCGCCGCGCGCCCTGGGGCGAGATCGAGGTGTTTCCCTACCAGTGGACGTTCGGCACGCTCACGAACTATCTGCTGCTCTCCGAGCCGCTCGCCGCCGACGCGCGCGCCGCGATCGACCAGGTGTATGGCGCGCTGGCCGCTGGCCGCTCGTACTTCCTCAACCGCCGCAGCGGCGCCTGCCCGCAGCTCGGCTTCTACGCGCGGCGCGGCGACGAGCGCTACGAAATTGGCGACACGCCGCGCCTCGGCGCGGGCGGGCTCGCCATTGCCGCCGACGCGGGCAGCGGCACCGAGCTGCGACTGATCGGCAACGGGCGGCTCGCCGCTCGCAGCAGCCGCCCATTTCACTACCAGGTGCGCGAGCCTGGCGTCTACCGGCTCGAGGGCTACCGCCACGGCAAGCCCTGGCTGTTTAGCAATCCAATGTATGTCGAGCCGTAGTGCGCGCAGCTTGCGCCCTCGCTCGCCTGCGAGCCGGCCGATCGACTGGAAATAGCAAAGGAAGCGTGAACCGTGAGCTATACATCATTGCGCGATGATCTGGTGCGGCTGGCGTGCGAGCTGATCGCCATCCCCTCGACCGACGACCGGCCCGACCAGCTGGCGGCGGTGATCGACTACGCCGAGCGCTACGCCCGCGCCACGCCAGGCGTGTTCGTGCACCGCGCCGAGCGCGCCGGCAAGCCCAGCCTGATCGTCACCCTGCGCGACACGCGCGCCCCCGCGCTGATGCTGAACGCGCACCTCGATGTGGTGCCGGCGCGCGCCGAGCAGTTCAGCCCGGCCGTGCGCGACGGACGGATCTACGGCCGCGCCAGCCAGGACATGAAGGGCTCGGGCGCGGTGCTGCTGCGCCTGCTGCGCGACCTGGCGACGCGCGCGGCGCCGCCCGATGTCGGCTTTATGTTCGTGAGCGACGAGGAGATCGGCGGCGAGAATGGCACTGGCTACCTGGCCGAGCAGGGCTGGGGCTGCGAGTTCTTCCTCGCCGCCGAGCCCACCGATATGCAGATCTGCTACGCCCAGAAGGGCGTGCTGTGGATCGAGGCCAGCCTGCCCGGCAAGCCGGCGCACGGCTCGCGCCCGTGGGACGGCGTGAACGCGATCGCCGCGCTGCGCGATGGCCTGGTGGCGCTCGAGCAGCGCTTCCCCATCCCCGACGAGCCGGCCTGGCTTACCACTGTGGTGCCGACGATCGTGCAGGGCGGCACCGCCAAGAACCGCCTGCCCGAAGATGTGCGGCTGACGTTCGACGTGCGCCACGTGCCCGAGGATCGGCCCGACCAGATCGTCGCCGGCATTCAGCAGTGCTTCGACGGCAAGGTGACCATGACCCGCTGCGGGTCGCCGCTCGACACCAGCCCCGAGCATCCGCTGGTGCGCCGCCTGGCCGAGTGCGTCGCGGCCGAGTGCGGCGAGCCCGCGCGGATGTACCGCGAGCACTTCGCCTCCGACGCGCGCTTCTACAGCGAGAAGCGCATTCCGGCGGTGTGCTTCGGCCCGGTCGGCGCCGGGCTGCACTCCGACGACGAGTGGGTGTCGATCGACAGCCTGGTGCAGCTGTACGGCGTGCTCGCCCGCTTCGCCGACGCTATCTGAGCGGCAGGGTGCTAGCGAGCAGGCGCGGCTTCCTGGCTCAGCGCCGAGCTGATCGCGTCGGCAACCCGGCGCATCTGCTCGTCGTCGGGCAGCTCGAGCGCCAGCACCGCGCCGCTCTGCTCGTGCAGGCGCACGGTGTAGCGCTCGCGGGCGGCGACGAGGATCACCAGCCCGGCGATGATCAGCGCGATCCCGCCAACCATCGGCGAGAGCAGCACGCCATTCCACACAATATAGCCGACGACCGTCAGCAGCACGCCGACCGCCAGCGCCACCACGCCATACGAGCGGCGCAGCACCGGGCGCAGCACCGACACCGCGCGCATGCTGCCCAGCGGGTACTCGCGGCCGCCGATCGTTACTCGCCGGTTCGTGACGGTGGCCTCGCCGCCGCGATAGAGCACTGTTTCGTTTGTTGCTTCCATAACGCCCCTTTCGGTTGCGCTCGCCCGCGCTGGACTTCATATGGGAAGGCGCGTGCGAGCTTGCTACTAAGCGACGCAATGCAGCTTCTGTGCCGCGATTCCGGAACCGCCCGGCGCACAGGCGCGTCTGATCCATATGGAGCGGGCGGAGCTTCGTTCAGCATGACAATGTACTCAGTACAGGCTACCGCAGGTTCGAGCCGAGTTTCAGAATGAAGGACGAAAGACCGAAGACGCATCAGCGCCGTCTTTTGTCTTCGGTCTTTCATCAACCCCGGTTCGAATGTACTCAGTACAGGCTACCGCAGGTTCGAGCCGAGTTTCAGGATGAAGGAGAAAGACCGAAGACGCATCAGCGCCGTCTTTTGTCTTCGGTCTTTCGTCAACCCCGGTTCGAATGTGTGATAGCCTGCACGAAGGCAAAAACGACGACCACGTATGTCGATTGAGCGACAAGAAGTTAGAATTGAGATCATATGACAACCCAAACCAAAAGTTCGAAGCTGGCTCCCGCCGTGCGCGTGCTCATCGAAGCGCTGGCGGGCTGCGTCGCCGGCCTGGCGTTTGGCGCGCTGGCCGGGCTGCTGGCGGCCAGGCTCTTCGCCGGCACCAATGGCGGCTGGGGCGACCTGGTAGGCGCCGTGGTGGGCGGGATGGCTGGCTATGTGCTCGGCGCCTCGCTCGGCGTGTTTGCTGCAGGCCGGCGCCTGCGCGGGCGCGGCGCCTACTGGCGCTGCCTGGCTGGCAGCGTCGCCGGCGCGGCGCTGGTGCTGCTCCTGGCCGAGCCATTGCGTCTTAACGCCAGCCCCGCGCTGATGCAGGCCGCGCTGGCGATCGTGCCGCCAATCGCCGCTGCGCTGCTGTTCGACAGGGCTGCCTAGACGTTGCACGAGCCCTGCTGTCCGCGCGCCGGCTGCAGCCGGCGCGCGAACATGTGGTATGATACGCCGCACGAAACAATGATAGGAACAACCATGCCACGCACACGCTTCAGTATTCTGCCCCCACCAGCCGCCCGCAGCCACTAGCGGGCGGGTCGGCATTCCCTCGAACGGGCCGCTAGGGCCCGGCTTTGTGTTGCCTCGATCCTGCCCCTCACGATCGCCAGATGAGCCTGGAACAGACGCGGTTGCACCGTGCATGTGCGCCCTTCCGCGCTACGCGCGAGAAAACGCACGCTGCTCCGAGCCGTCTAACAGAGCGTAGGACTTACGCGCTTGCATTATTCCGCGCCCTGAAGCCGCGAGATTGAGCCTGCGGCAGCATGCTTCTGCGTGCGGTTGTTCCGCGCTCCGCGCGGAACAACCGCACGCTAAATAAGAACCTGCCAGAAACGTATTCGTTCTACTGAGGCAAAGGATCGAAACCATGAGCTCGAACACCGAAGCGCGCGCCGATAGCCGGCGCGGCCTGCTGATGATACTCCTCGCCGCGGTGATGTGGGGCACCGTCGGCGTCGCCACCAAGTCGCTCTACCAGCTCGCCGACACCAACGCGCTGTCGATCGGCTTCTTCCGGCTGCTGATCTCCACCCCGGTGCTCTTCGCGGCCTGCTGGCGGGTGCTGGGCGCGCGCATGCTGCGCATCCCCCGGCGCGACCTGGCGTTCATGATGCTGATGGGCGTGGCGATGGCGCTGTACCAGGTGTGCTACTTTGCCGCGATTGCGCGCGTCGGCGTGGCAATCGCCGTGCTGATCACGCTCTGCACTGCCCCGGTGATGGTGGCGCTGTTCTCGGCGCTGCTGCTGCGCGAGCGCCTTGGCCGGCCGACGCTGCTGGCGCTTGGCGCGGCGCTGACAGGCACGGTGATGCTGGTGTGGGTCAGGCCCGAGCACGGGACCAGCGGGCAGGCTATCGGCGTGCTGCTGGCGCTGTGCTCGGCGCTCGGCTACAGCGCGATTACCCTATGTAGCCGCACGCTCGCCGGGCGCTACCACCCGCTCCAGCCAATCAGCATTGGCTTCGCCGCTGGCACCCTGCTGCTGCTGCCGTTCGCGCTCGCCACCGGCCTGGCCATCCACTATCCCCTGGCCGGCTGGGCGCTGCTGCTGCACCTCGGCCTGGTGCCAACCGCGCTGGCCTACGTACTGTTCCTGGCCGGCATCCGCCATATCACTGCCACCGTCGCCACCATCGCAACGCTGATCGAGCCGCTCACCTCGACCGGGCTGG
>CALLYN010000274.1 GCA_937858455.1 uncultured Kouleothrix sp. | reverse complement strand
GAAAAAGACGCCCTGCACCGTCGAGATCGCCGACGCGATCACGCTCAGCAAGGCCGCCGCCAAGGCGACCGTCGGCGACAGCGTGAAGCTCGAGAACGGCGCGGCCTCGGCCGAGGTGGCCGCCGCCTCGATCGACCTGAAAAACGGCGCGTCAAGCGTCAGCATGTCGCCGGCCAGCGTCAATATCAACAACGGCGCGCTGGAGGTGATCTAGCCACAAAGGCGCGAAGACTCAAAGAGATAGGACTTACGCAGTTGGCGCGTTCAGCCTTCGGCAGAGCGGTACTACGCTCCGTATCGTGTCCATTTTCCGCGCTGTGCGCGGAAAATGGACACAGAAGATGAACAAGTACCATGCTGCCGCAGGCACCATGCACGACTTCGGGAAGCCGAACAGCGCAAGTGCGTAAGTCCTAAGAGCCTCGCGTATGTGACGCGTCGACACAAAAGCGCTTTCGCGCATTCGTGGCAAGCCGTCTCTGGGTGTTGTAGTAGAGGAGCGATCTATGCCTGGCTTTCTCCTGCATGTCGGCGCGATCGTCTTGTGCGCGCACGGCGGCACGGCGCAGCCCACCGTGCCGAACCCGCGCGTGAAGGTGATGGGCCAGCCGACGGTGTTCCAGGCCGCGCCGTACGTCGTGGCCGGCTGCAGCTTCCCGCCGCCGCCCGTGGCCAACGGCCCGTGCGTCACCGCGCAGTGGCTGCTGGGCGCGCTGCGGGTGCGCAGCAACGGCATGCCGCTGCTGCTGCAAGACAGCCAGGCGTTGTGCGTGCCCACCGGCACCCCGCTGACGATCGCCATGACCCAGACGCGCGTGAAAGGAATGTGAGATGCAGGTTGGCTTTCCCTACCGGATCGACCGCGCCGGCCGCACCGCGCAGGCAGGCCGCGAGGCGCACATCCGCGCCATGATCGAGCAGGTGCTGTTCACCGTGCCGGGCGAGCGCGTCAACCGCCCCGACTTCGGCACCGGCCTGCGCCAATACCTGTTCGGCGCCGGCAGCGACGAGACGCTCACCGCCGTGCAGTTCCTGGTGCAGGGCGCCCTGCAGCAGTGGCTCGGCGACCTGATCGAGGTGTACGGCGTCGAGGTACGCGGCGAAGAATCGACCATGACCGTGACGGTGCGCTACCAGCTGCGCGAGACCGGCCAGCCGCTGGTGGCCGAGTTCCGCGCATAGCGCCCGCGCCCAGGAGTGCCGCATGAGCACCGAGCAAGCCCCGCCCCATATCGACTACCTGGCCCGCGATTTCGCCGGCTTTCGCCAGCTGCTGCTCGATCACCTCTCGGTGACGGTGCCGGGCTGGCAAGAGCGCGCCGCCGCCGACCAGGGCAACGCGCTGATCGACCTGCTGGCCTACGCCGCCGACTACCTGGCCTACTACCAGGACGCGGTGGCGACCGAGATGTACCTCGGCACCGCGCGCCTGCGCCGATCGGTGCGCCGCCACGCCCAGCTGCTCGACTACCACCTGCACGAGGGCTGCAACGCTCGGCTGTGGGCGCGCGTGCGCGTCAGCGCCGACGTGGCGCTGCCCAGGGGCACGCAGCTGCTCACCGCCGCCGAGGGCGACCGCGCGCCGGCGGTGGTGGCGCAGGGCAGCGCCGACTACGCCGATATGCTCGCCAAGGCGCCGGTGGTGTTCGAGACCATGCACGCGGCCTCGCTGTTCGCCGAGCATAATGAGATCGCGCTCGATGGCCAGGGCGAGCTGCCGGCCGGGACGGTGACGGCGACGCTGCAGGGCAGGCTGCCGAACCTGGCCGCCGGCGACGTGCTGATCTTCGCCGAGGTGCGCGGCCCGTCCACCGGGCGCCCCGCCGACGCCAGCCCGGCGCGCCGCCACGCCGTGCGGATCAGCCGGATCGAGCGCGCCGCCGCCACCACGACGATCAGCTGGGACGAAGAAGACGCCCTGCCATTCGCGCTGGTGACGAACCGCGACTTTGGCGCAGGCGCCCGACCGATCAGCGTGGCCTGGGGCAACATTGTGCTGGCCGACCACGGCCGCACGATCGCCGACGAGCAGCTGCCGCCG
>CALLYN010000273.1 GCA_937858455.1 uncultured Kouleothrix sp. | reverse complement strand
GGGGGCGCAGCGCCCCGGAAAAATCGCCAAGCGCTCCACGCCGGCGGCGAATCGTAGTACCATGGCGGCGCGGCGAGACGATGAGGTCGCGCTCCCGCCGCTGAACCGCGCCGCCCGGCCATGTGCGCGCCGGGCGCCTGAGATGGAAACGGAGCAACCATGGCGGCCAAGCTACGCATCCGCGACGTCGAGCGGATCGTCGTCGACGTGCCCTTTACCCCACGCTGCCAGCAGTGGAACGCCCGCGAGGTCTGGCAGTGGCGTATCTCCGAGGTCATCCGCATCACCACCGACACGCCAGGCATCGTTGGCTACGGCGAAACGATCCTGCACTACACGTGGGGCCGCGTGCCCGACGCGGCGATCGAGCGCGTGCGCGGCGGCAACCCCGCCGACTTCCTGGGCGACGATTCGCTCGGCGCGGGCCTGCAGATGGCGCTGTACGACCTGGTCGGCAAGGCGTTGGGCGTGCCGGCCTACCGGCTGTTCAACCTGCCCAAGGTGCGCGACTGGTGCCCGATCTCGTGGTGGAACATCGATATGCCGCCCGAGGCCAATGCCGCCGAGGCGCAGGAAGCGCTGGCGCAGGGGTATACCTCGTACAAGATCAAGGCCCGCCCCTGGTGGGATATCTACGAGCAGGTCGCCGCGATCAGCGCCGTCACGCCCGAGTACTTCCGGCTCGACCTCGACTGGAACAACATGCTGCTGAACGCCGGCAATGCCGCGCCGGTGCTAGCCGAGCTCGACAAGCAGCCGCGCATCGCGATCTACGAGTCGCCGATCATGCAGCGCGACGTTGAGGGCCAGCGCGAGCTGCGCCGCAAGACCAGCCGGCCGCTGGCGCTGCACTTCGGCGAGCCGCCTTTCCCGACCGTGGTGCGCGAGAGTGTGTGCGACGGCTTTGTGGTGAGCGGCGGCGTGGCCGGCGTGCTGCGCCAGGGCGCGCTTGCGGCCGCGTTCGAGAAGCCATTCTGGCTCCAGCTCGTAGGCACCGGCCTTACCACCGCGCTGTCGGCGCACCTCGGCGCGGCGCTGCCGTTCGCGCAGTGGCCCAGCGTGAACTGCCTGAACAACTACGCCGACGATCTGCTCGCCACGCCGCTCGAGATCCGCGCCGGCTGCGTGCGCGTGCCCGAGGCGCCCGGCCTGGGCATTGAGATCGACGAGGCCGCGCTCGATCGCTACCGCATGCAGCCGCCCTACGAGCATCCCGCGCCACGCCTGCTGATGTCGGTGGTCTGGCCGGGCGGCCGCGTGGTGCATTACGCCCAGATGCGGCCACAGTGCTGGGACGACTTCTGGGCTGGCAATCAGCCCGCCCAGGAGCGCGGCGTGACGATGGAGGTGCGCCCCGACGACGGCACGCCCGAGTGGGCTGAGCTGTTCGCCCGCGCCTCGGCCGCGCCTGTGCGCGACCAGCGCTAGCCATCCATTCGCAAGATTGCGCAGATGACAGAACGTACGCGGTCGCCTGCGATAGAGGCTTGTTCTGCCTGCGGCAGCATGAAGAACTACCATCGAGAGGAACTATGAAACTGCTTGTGATTGGTGGAGCGGGCTATGTCGGTGGGCTGGTGCTGCCGCTGCTTGCCGAGCACCACGCCCTGCGCGTGTTCGACCGGCAGCCGCCCGCCAGCGCCGATTGGGAGTATCTGCCCGGCGACGTGAGCGACCTCGACGCGCTGACGCGCGCGGGGGCCGGCTGCGACGCGCTGCTGTATATGGCGATGGGCGACAAAAACTACGCCACGACGCTGGGCATCACCAGCAACTTCGACGTGAATGTGAAAGGCGTGTACCTGGCGCTCGAGGCCGCGCGCCGCAATGGTGTGCCGCACGCCGTGTACGCCAGCAGCATGTCGGTGTACGAGTACAACCTCGAAGATCGCCGGCACATGGCCGAAGATCTGCCGCCCGACGCCAGCGGCCTGTATGGCCTCACCAAACGCCTGGGCGAAGAAGTTTGCCGCAACGCGGCGCGCTCGGGCGGCCCTAGCGTCAACGCGCTGCGGCTGTACCTGCCAATGGCCGACGACGACTGGCAGGCCTATGCGCGCGAGCACGCGCCGACGTTCGCCACCACCGCCGCCGACGTGGCGCGCGCTGTGCTGGCCGCGCTCAGCTACCGCGATGGCTTTCAGGCGTTTACCATCACCGGCGACTACGCCGAGCAGCACATGCTGATGGAGAAGGCCCGCCGCTTGCTCGGCTGGGCGCCGCTCGCCCGCCCGCACGGCGCAGGCTGATGCGCGTACGCCTCAGTAAACGTGTAGGAGTTACGCCGGCTGCGTAAGCCGTATTTATCTAATGAGGAAGCTTATGCCCCGACTCTTTGAAGAGCACACCCGCGAAGAGCTGCGCGCCCTCGCGCCCGAGGCGCTGGTGGTTCTGCCGGTCGGCGCCGTCGAGCAGCACGGCCCGCACCTGCCGGTCGGCACCGACCGCTTCACCGCCGAGTATATCGCGCGCGCCGCCGCCGACGCAGCCGGCGCCAGCATTCCCGTGCTGGTCGCTCCAACGCTGCCGTTCGGTAGCTCGCAGCACCACATACCATTCGGCGGCACGCTCTCGCTCGGCAGCGAGACGTACTACCGGCTGCTGTGCGACCTGTGCGAGTCGCTGATCGCGTGCGGCTTCCGGCGGATCTTTATCTTGAATGGCCACGGCGGCAACAACGAGCTGATCCAGCTGGTGGCGCGCGACCTGGCGCTGCGCCACGATGCCCACCTCGCGGCGGCGGCCTACTGGACGATCGCCTGGGATGCGCTGGTGGCCGAGGGCGCGCAGCAGGCCGCCGGTTTGCCCGGCCACGCCGGCACGTTTGAAAGCTCGCTGATCCTCGCGCTGCGGCCCGAGCTTGTGCACGAGCCGCGCCCGCACCGCGACGCCCCCGCCGACACCGACGCGCGCGGCTTCTACGCACCCTACCGCGCCGAGCTGCACGGCTCGTGGCAGCGTATGCAGGGCTACACCGACAGCCCCGACCAGGCCAGCACCGAGCGCGGGCAGCGCTACCTCGCGGCAATTGTCGACGCGGTGGCGCGCGCGTTTGTCGAGTTCTACCGCATGTGAAGCTTTAGCCGCTCCATTTGATGGCTTTCTTTTTTGCAATGCCCTGCCCGGCGAAGCCGGGCAGGGCATTGCAAAAAGAATAGGACTTACGCAGTTGGAAGGCTCAGCCTTCGGCAGAGCGGTACTATTCTCCGTATCGTGTAGGGTTTTCTGCGCTGCGCGCAGAAAACCCTACACAGCACGTGCTCGGCCGGATGAAGAGCAGCAACTCTAGCCCAGCGTCTGCGGCGGCACCGGGTTGGTGGTGCCGGGGTCGCAGGTGAGCTGGCCACGATACGAGTAGCGCGTGCCGCAGCCGTTTGAGTTGTACTGCGCCCCGCCGGCCGCGTCGTCGAGCTGCTCGTCGTTCAGCTCCTGCACCGTCTCCTTGTTCAGCTCGAGCTTCTTGCCGCCCTTCTTGCCCTTGCTGGCCTTTTTCTGATCGTCAGCGCCCATTGATGTGCTCCTTTCATGCATCGGTTACCAGAGTAATCGAACATGACCGAGGCGCTGGATGAGCTGGCCGCGAAAACCAGTGCGGCGCCCTCGCTTGTGCGGTATTTGCCTGACACGACAAGCGCGGCGAAAACAGCTAGATTCATACGACACAACCTTGCTCTGAATTCATAGCGCCACCGCTGCATGCTGGTGGCCTCACGCTCGATGGAAGTAACAGTAACCGATCTCGAAGGCCGCACATTGGGTGTGGCGACGCTGCGGCGGCTGCCCGACCGGCGGCTCGTGCTGAATGAGCAGCTGGTCATCACCGTGCGCATTGTCGGCAGCCGCACCACGCTGGTCGTCGATGGCCGCCAGGTGTGCGTTGCCACCGCCGACTATGCTCGCGTTCGCGCGGCGGGCTGATGCTCCGTAGCAAAAAGAGGCTTCCATGACCGAAGATGCTCAGCTCAGGCGGCAGATTGAAGTGCTGATCGCCCGCTCGAACTACCTGTACTGGCGCGCGCAGGCGCTTCAGGAGTGCCACGACCTGCTGCTCACGCGCATTGACGCAATCGACCATGCGATCCAGGCGGCGCTCGCCGCCCAGCCACCGGCCGCACAAGCGGGCGACCAGCGGCAGGCTCCTACGGGCGAAAATTGAGCCGGAAAGCTGTATGAGGCTGTCAACGAAGTGCTCTCGTAGTGGCGAACCAACCAAACGCAGTGTCTTGCTGAACGAAGTGAAGCATCCCGAGGCTCTGTGTAGCGGTGTGTTCATTGAGGGGGGAAGCTGCGCTTACCATAACAGTCGCCAGGTTGTAGAGAAACGCAGTGTCATGCTGAACGAAGCTCCGCTTCCTCACCGCTCTGTTCAGCGATGTTCAGTGAGGGAGGGAGGCTGCGCTCGCCATGTTGCCAGACTCTTATCCGCAAGCATGGGAGTTGAGTTTCCAAGAGGGAATGTTTGTCGGCGAGCGCGAGATGTTTGTCGGCGAGCGCGGCAGCTGCGTTTCCGAGCTGAGAAAGCCAAAGCGGCGATGGCTGTGTCGGCCATCGCCGCTTCGACAAGGGGAATGGGAAATGGGACAGCCGTAAGATAGCAGCCGCTGATTAGGAATTGATTAAGCAGCGTGCCATCCGGCAATGCTGTTTTTAGCCCGCCACCCCTTGCAGGAACAACAGCAGGCCACCCAGGCCGCCGATCAGCACCACCAGAAACGATAGCGGATTCGGCCGCAGCATGATCAGGGCGGTGCTGAACACCACTGCGCACCCACCAAGCAGCGCCTGCTGGAACGAGCTTAGCCGTTGAAACATAGTGCACCTCAATCCTACAAATATTATTCAATGCGAGCTATTACATACAACGTTCTACCAGGATCTTCGATTCGCCGCCTGGCCCTGGCAGTACCATCGCGCTG
>CALLYN010000272.1 GCA_937858455.1 uncultured Kouleothrix sp. | reverse complement strand
CGCATACACGATAATCAAAAAGTACCTTGCTGCCGCAGGCAATATGCACGGCTTCCGAAAGCCGAACAGCGCAACTGCGTGACTCCTATTTGAGTTGCACTGCGTGGCGAAGCCACGCAGTGCAACTCAAGCTATAGGTGATCAAGCGAAGAGCGTACGATGGGTGGGCGCAGGGGAAGAAAGGCGTTGCACGACGCCGCAGCACAAAAGCACCAAGCGCGCCTGGTATCAGGGCGCGCTTGGCGATAGGTGGGGAGAAGCTGGCCGGAGCTACGGGCGACGCTGTGTGGCTCAATGCGCCGGCCGCGGGCGGCCTGCATCCTCAGGCCGCCCGGCTTAAGCGCCGGGCAGTAGCTGCTGCAAGGCGCCGACCAGCCGATCGAGGTCGTTCGGGCTGGTGTAGCACTGCACCGACACGCGAATGTAGTGGCCGCCGTTCCAGCCGACCTGCGGCGCCTCGATCTGGAACTCATCCCAGAGGCGGGCCTTCAGCGCGCCGAGGTCGCAGGGCGGCAGCGGTATCGTGCGCATCTGGGCGAACATGTCGGGGTGGCTGATCGGCTGCGCCCCCGAGAGCGCCACGATCCGCGCCTCGGCGTCGAGCAGCAGCGCGTGGCAGGCCGCGCGCACCGCCGGCCAATCGCGCGTAGCCATGAACTCGATCGCCGCCGGCACGCTCAGGTAGGCGGCTGGGTCGTGGGTGCCGCGCCACTCGAAGTAATCGAGGAACTGCGACTCGCCGGGCGTTTCGCTTCGCCAGCCCCAGCTGACGATCAGCGGCTCGAGCAGCGCCTGGCACTCTGGCCGGGCGAAGAGAAAGCCGGCGCTTTTGGGCGCGCACATCCACTTGTGGCAGTTGCCGGTGTAGAAGTCGGCGCCCAGCGCGTCGAGCGCCAGGTCGATCTGGCCGGGCGCGTGCGCCCCGTCGATCACCGTGGTAATGCCGGCGGCCCTGGCGCGGCGGCACACCTCGGCCAGCGGGAAGATCAGCGCCGTGGGCGAGGAGATGTGGCTCAGAAAGATCACTTTGGTGCGCGGGGTGACGCCGGCCCACAGCTGATCGACAAACTGCGCGTCGTTGGCGAGCGGCAGCGCGATCGGCTGGTTGATGTAGCGCGCGCCGCGCTTTTCGCACACAAACCGCCAGGTTCGATCGGCCGCGCCATACTCGTGATCGCTGGCCAGCACCTCGTCGCCCGGCTGCAGGCCAAGCGAGCGCGCGACGATATTCACGCCGTAGGTGGCGTTCGGCACGTACACGATGTTGCCCGCCTGGGTGCCGAGGTACGCCGCCAGCCCGGCGCGCGCCTCGGCTAGCAGCGTGTGGATCCGGCGGCCGAGGAATTCGACCGGCTGCTCTTCGAGCCGCTGCTGCCAGGCCTGGTATTCCTTGAACACCGGGCGCGGGCAGGCGCCAAAGCTGCCGTGGTTCAGAAACGCCATCTCGGGGCGCAGCAGAAATTCGCCGGCGTAGCGCGGGAGTGAGAGCGGTGCCATGACGTACTCCGTGATACAAACGCTTATTCAGGGTGTTGACCGTGCGCGGCCGGATTGCCCGCGCTAGCCTAGCTTCGCCGCACCGGCGCGCGGCGGCCCAGCGCCACCGCCGCCATCACCACCAGCGCCACCGCCAGCGTCGCAGGTGTCACGTGCTCGCCCAGCAGCAGCGCCGAGGCCGCCAGCGTGAAGAACGGCTGCAGCAGCTGCAGCTGGCTGACGCGCGCCACGCCGCCGAGCGCGAGCCCGTGGTACCACGCGAAAAACCCGAGCAGCTGGCTCACCAGCGCGACGTAGGCGAAGCACAGCCAGGCCAGCGGCGGCGCGGCGGCGCCATGCTGCCACAGCGCCAGGCCCACCGGCAGGCTGATAAATGGCGCGGCGAGGATGAGCGCCCAGCAGATCACCTGCCAGCCGCCGAGCGAGCGCGCGAGCCGCCCGCCCTCGGCATAGCCCACCGCGCCGGCCGCAACTGCGCCGAGCAGCGCCAGGTCGGCC
>CALLYN010000271.1 GCA_937858455.1 uncultured Kouleothrix sp. | reverse complement strand
CCACCAAAGTGTAAGTCATCAAGCGAATTTGGTATTATACGCTGTTCGCTTGATCGCTTATAGTTTGTGTTGCAGTGCGTGGCAAAGCCACGCACTGCAACACAAAAAGAAATTCGGGGGCGGCGAAGCCGCCCCCGAACCCCGGATGGCCAGCTACCGAGCTGCCGCAGGCTGCAGCCTCGCTGTACCGGGAGCGCAGCCGTGCGGGCGCTACCTGGCCCAAGTGAACAGACAAAACTGATATGAGTAATGGTTTCGAACAACAGGGGCTGATCGAGCCGGTGGCGCGGCTCATGGAAGAGTTCAACCGCCTGCCCGGCATTGGCCCGAAGACGGCCTCGCGGCTGGTGTTCTTTCTGCTGCGCGCCCCCGACGAGCAGGCCCACGCGCTGGCCGAGGCGCTGGCCAGCCTGAAAGACAACGTGCGCTTCTGCTCGCGCTGCTTCAACATCACCGTGAGCGACCCGTGCATGATCTGCAGCAACCCCGCGCGCGATCAGGCGCGCATCTGCGTGGTCGAGGAGCCGCTGGACGTGCTGGCGATCGAGCGCACCAGCGCCTGGCGCGGCGTGTACCACGTGCTGCACGGCCGCATCGCGCCGCTCGAGGGCATGAACCGCGAAGACATCCGCTTCGACGAGCTGGTCGACCGCGTGCGCACCGAGCAGGTCGACGAGGTGCTGCTGGCCACGAACCCGAACCTTGAGGGCGAGGCGACGTCGTTTCACCTGCACCGCGCGCTGGCGCCGCTGGGCGTGAAGGTGACGCGCCTGGCGCGCGGGCTGCCGACCGGCGGCGACCTGGAGTGGGCCGACCCATCCACGCTTGGCTCGGCGCTTGAGGGCCGGCGCGAGCTGTAGGGCTACGTTCCGGTGACGGTCAGGTTATCGAGCGCGGGCAGCACCGCGATCCAGGCCGGGCCGCTGTTGAAGCGCACCTCGCTGCCGTCGGTGTCGAAAAAGCCGAGCTGCCCGGCCGGCGCGTCTTTGCGCCAGCGCACCTCGCGCTCGACGCCGTCGGCGAAGACGCGCGCGCGGCCCTCGCCAACCACCGCCTGCTCGATCCGGCCCTTCGGATCGTCGGGGATCTTGGCCTCCTGAACCTCCATCACCACCACGTTTTTCGTCCACAGCTGCTTGCCGGTCTCGGCGTCGCGCGCGGGCTGGCCACGGCGCAGGCGCAGGTAGCCATTCGTCGCGCGGTCGTACGTCCAGCCGGCGTCGTCTTCCTGGTAGATGAAGAAGTAGTTCAGCTGCTGCTGCCGCGGGCGCAGGCTCTCGGCCGCGTCGGGCTTGAACACAAAGCCGATCGCCGGGTCGTTCAGGTCGCTCACGCCCTGGTTTGCGGCGGCCTGCTCGAGCCAGGCGCTGCTGGTGTACAGGTTATGCGGCGCGTCGCGGTCGTCGGAGCGCGCGAAGTACTGGCTGCCGCCGCTGTGCAGCGCGTCGAGGTTCACCAGCTGGTCGGTGCTCTCGACAAGCTCGAGGCCCTGGGGCGAGCCGCCGGCGTGGGCGTACAGCGCGTGCAGGCCCATGGCCCACTGCGCGAAATACAGCCGCGTGCTGCGCACCGGGCCGATCTTGGCAACCTCGGGCGTAACGCCCGGCTCAAACACCGCCATGAAGCGCGTGACGCCAAATTCGGCCAGCGCCTCGAACACCAGCGCCGCCTGGCCCATCCCGCTCTGCGGGTAGGCGTCGGGGTGGTTGTCGATCATCACCACCAGCGGGCGCTTGCGCACGCTGCCGCGCGCTAGCCCCGGCGCGCCCGTCGGCGCCACCGGCTCGGGCGTGGCGGTTGCG
>CALLYN010000270.1 GCA_937858455.1 uncultured Kouleothrix sp. | reverse complement strand
CGACGAGGCGCTCGCGCACCTTGGCGGCTTCCAGGCGCTGCTGGTCGGGCCGGGCCTGGGCCGCGAGGCGCCAAACCGCGAGTTTCTCGTGCGCCTGCTGGGCGTCGACGCGCCGCGCCAGCGCGGCCAGATCGGCTTCCGCGTTGGCGCCGTGGCCGGCAAGCCCGCCGATGCCCAGCGGCGCGAGCTACCGCCAACCGTGATCGACGCCGACGCGCTGACGCTGCTGGGCCAGATTGATCAGTGGTGGGAGCACCTGCCGCGCGAGCGCTGCGTGCTGACGCCGCACCCCGGCGAGATGCAGCGCCTGCTCGGCGCCGAGCCGCTGAACGACGACCACGTGCAGGCCGCCGAAGACGCCGCGCGAACATGGGGCCAGGTGGTGGTGCTCAAGGGCGCTACCACCGTGGTGGCAAGCCCGGCCGGCCGCAGCGTGGTGAACGACGGCGCGAACCCCGCGCTGGCCACCGCCGGCACCGGCGATGTGCTGGCCGGCGCGATCGCCGGGCTGCTGGCCCAGGGCATGGCGCCGTTCGACGCGGCCGTGCTGGGCGTGTACCTGCATAGCGCCGCCGGCCGGCTGCTGCGCGACGACTTGGGCGATATGGGCACGCTCGCCGGCGACCTGCTGCCCCGCCTGCCGCTGGCGATCAAGGCACTGAGGGGTTAGAACTTGCCAGAATAGTGATGTTTGGGTCAGCCAACCTGCAACCCGCCAACCTGCAACAGGAAACACCATGCCGATCTACGAATACATCTGCCCCGAGTGCAACGGGCGCTTTCAAAAGCTGGTGCGCGGCTTCACCGACCCGGCCGGCCTGGCATGCCCGCGCTGCGGCAACACCGCAGTGCGCCGCGCGGTGTCGCGCGTGGCGGTGGTGAAATCGGAGGAGGCGCGCTTTGAAAACCTGGCCGACCCCTCCAAGCTCGCCGGGCTCGACGAAAACGACCCGCGCTCGATCGCGCGCTGGGCGAAGAAGCTGGGCAAAGAGCTTGGCGACGAGGCCGGCGACGACTGGGACGAGCTGGTCGATCAGATGATGGAAGAAGAGCTGAGCGGCGACGAGCAGGACGAAGGCGCGGGCGGGCAGCCCGGCCGCAAGCGCCAGAGCAAACCCGACGACCTGGGCTGGGGCTAGCGCCCGGCCAAGGTCAACCTGAGGCTTCGCGAGATGGGCAGGGCGCGTCGCGCCCTGCCCATTTGTACAAATGCGCGCTGAAACGCTATAATAGACCGTATTAAAAATGGCGGGGCTTGGGGCTTCGCCCCTCCGGCTCCCCTGCTTCCGATGAAGTCTCATGGCTGCCGCACCGTAGTCGCTTGCCCTCTGTGTTCGGTTCCATCGCGGCGCGCCGCGCTAGCAAAACCGAGCACGCTAAAGGATATTGATCGATGTTCCGACGTTTATTTGGCCGAGGCCAGGACGCACCACGCACCGAGGAAGAGGCTCAGCAGGAAGAGCAGAAGATCGACCAGGCCACCGAAAAGGCGCGCCGCGGCTTTTTCGGCCAGATCTCCGGCTTGTTCGCGGTCGACGACCCGATCACCGAAGAGTTCTGGGACGACCTGGAGGCGCTGCTGATCCAGGCCGATGTGGGCGTCGAAACCACACAGTACCTCGTGAACCGCACCCGCGACCGCTGCAATCGCAATGGCGTCAAGCGCGTGCGCGAGGCCAAAGATATGCTCAAAGCCGAGATGGTGCGCGTGTTCCAGGATCAGGTGCGCGCACCAGCCCAGGCCCGGCCGTATGTGCTGCTGGTGGTTGGCGTCAATGGCGCCGGCAAAACCACGCTGATCGCCAAGCTTTCCCAGCGGCTGAAGGCCCAGTTCGGCAAGAATGTGCTGCTGGCTGCCGCCGACACTTTCCGCGCCGCCGCCACCGAGCAGCTCGAAACATGGGCCGAGCGCGCCGGCGTGCCGGTTGTGACGCGCGGGCAGGGCGCCGACCCCGGTGCGGTGGTGTACGACGCGGTCGAGGCCGCGCTGGCCCAAAACGTCGATGTGCTGATCGTCGACACCGCCGGCCGCCTCCACGCCAAGGCCAACCTGATGCGCGAGCTTGAGAAGCTGCGCAATATCATCCGCCGCCGCATCCCCGACGCGCCCCACGAGGTGCTGCTGGTGATCGACGCGACCACCGGCCAGAACGGCGTGCTTCAGGCTAAGTCGTTTATGCAGGCGGTCGAGGTGACCGACGTGGCCGTGACCAAGCTCGACGGCACTGCCAAGGGCGGGATCGCCTTCGCGATTGCCCAGGATATCGAGCGGCCCATCCGCTATATCGGCACCGGCGAGAAGATCGGCGACCTGGCCATGTTCGACGCGCAGGCGTTTGTCGACTCACTCTTTTTGTAATTGCATGCTATTTGCCCATGTCGCGTGCGGCAATCCCGAGGAGGTTCTCTTTGGCCATTGAATTTGCCACCTGCCCGGTGTGCAAGCAGAAGCTGGCATTCCAGGAGTATGTGCTTGTGGATACCGAAGTGGTGTGCGCGAACTGCGAGACCAACCTGCGCGTGGTGAAGCGCAAGCCGCTGCGCCTCGAGCAGATCGCGATCGAGCATACCTTTAACAGCGACAGCCGGCCTGAGTCGTATGGGTAGGCGCGGGCTGCCGGCCGCGCCGGCGCGCTTCGTGCTGCTAGCCGCCCTGGCGCTAAGCCTGAGCGGCTGCATGTTTATGTCTGGCGGGCAGGTCTCGTCGGACGTGCTGCCCGACGGTGGGAATATCAGCGCCGCGTTTGTGGGCGCCGACGGCCGCCAGGAGCAAACGCTCGACACCGGGGCGGCGGGCGCGACGCTCAGCGCGATCGTGATCGTGCAGGCCGAGCGCGGCGAGCTTCAGGTCGAGCTGATCAACGACGACGGCAGCACCGCGCTGGTGGTGAAGGGCCGCCCGTCCGAGTCGGTGTCGCGATCGGGGAGCGTGCGCACCGATGCGCAGGGCCGGCTGCGCTACCGCGTCACCGCCGTCGGCGCGCGCAATGGCGGCTACCAGGTGCTGTACCAGCGTGCCGGCTGAGCGGCTCGTGGCGCGCGGCTGCCGGCTGCAATCGGCAATGAGGGGAGCATGGCGCATACGAACGAGAGCATCCGCGCGATCGTCGCCGATCAGCGGATCGAGTTTATCAATTTGCAGTTCACCGACATCGTCGGGATGGTGAAGAATGTGACCATCCCGACGCGCCAGCTCGACGACTGCCTCGACCATGGGGTCTGGTTCGACGGCTCGTCGATCGAGGGCTTCGCGCGCATCGCCGAGAGCGATATGTTCCTCGTGCCGGATCTCGATAGCTTCGCGCCGATCCCGTGGGATCAGGCCGCCGGCTTCCCGACCGCGCGCATGATCTGCGATGTGTATACGCCCGATGGCAAGCCGTTCGCCGGCGACCCGCGCTATATTCTGAAGCAGGCGGTTGACGCGGCCGCGCGCCGTGGCATGGTCTACAATGTCGGCCCCGAGCTCGAGTTCTTTCTGTTCAAAACCGATACCAACGGCCGGCCGCTGCCCGACCCGCACGATGTCGCGGGCTACTTCGACGTGTCGACCGACATGGCCACGCATATTCGCCGCCAGATGGTGCGCGCGCTGGCCGAGTTCGGCATCGAGGTCGAGGCCGCGCATCACGAGGTGGCGATCGGCCAGCACGAGATCGATTTTCAATACGGCCCGGCGCTGCGCACTGCCGATCATACCGTGACATTCCGCACCACGCTTAAGGCCATTGCCCAGCAGCAGGGGCTGCACGCCACGTTTATGCCCAAGCCGATCGCCGGCATCAACGGCAGCGGCATGCACGTACACCAGAGCCTGAGCGACAGTGCGACCGGCCGCAACCTGTTCTACGACGCGAACGAGCCGTACGGCCTTTCGGCCACGGCGCGCCACTTCATCGCCGGTCTGCTGGCCCACGCCAAAGGCATGATCGCGATACTGGCGCCGCTGGTGAACTCGTATAAGCGGCTGGTGCCGGGCTACGAGGCGCCGGTGTACCTGAGCTGGGGCCGCACCAACCGCTCGGCGCTGGTGCGCGTGCCGCGGATCAGCCCGCAGCGCCCGCACGCCACACGCATCGAGCTGCGCTGCCCCGACCCCTCGTGCAACCCGTACCTCGCATTCGCCGTGATGCTGAAAGCCGGGCTTGACGGCATCGAGCGCAAGCTGCCGCTGCCCGAGGCCGCCGAAGAAGATCTATACCACGTCGACCCGCGCGCCCGCGCGCTTGAGACGCTGCCGGGCTCGCTGGGCGAGGCGCTGGCCGAGCTCGAGCGCGACCAGGTGATCGGCGAGGCGCTTGGCCCGCACGTGCTCGAGCGCTTTGTCGAGGCGAAAACCCAGGAATGGGACTCGTACCGCCTCGCCGTGAGCCAGTGGGAGCTCGACCGCTACCTGGCTGTGTATTGAGCTGTGACATACGCAGTCGGGCTATTCGGCTCCCTCGATGCGGCACGTTTGCCTGCGGTTCTCCGCGCGCATCTGCTGCCGAAGGCTGAGCGCGCCACCTGCGCACATTGTGTGCGCTGAGTGGCACCGCGAACTCAAGACTCAGAGCTGCAAACCGTATGGCCGAATCCTCGCCAACCCTCAGTCCATCCCGCCGCACCCGCCCCGAAACGAGCGCCTGGCTCATGCTGGTGAGCTTTTTCCTGGTGTTCTGCCTGGTGGTGGCCGGCGCCTGCGCCAGCGCGTGGTGGTACTACACCACCGCTATGGTCAAGGCCGAGGGCGCCTTTGTGCGCGTGCATGCTCTCGCCGGCGTCAGCTACCAGCGCCGCGACAGCGCGAACCGCACCGCGCCGTCGAAGCCGTGCGCCATCCCGCCGATCACCGAGTCGTGCCAGCCGCTGAGCGAGAACGACCGCGTGCTGGCCGTGCCGCAGGCCGGCTATGGCCCAGTGGCCTCGGTGCTGCTGCCGGACCGCACGCATATTCAGCTGTGGGCCTACCCCACCGGCGCCGACCTGACCATGCGCAAGTTTCAGGTGTCGCGCTGGTCGCACCAGCGCCAGGAGGTCGAGTTCGCGCAGTCGGCCGGGTATGTGCGCTACGACATCCCCAGTGGCGAGGGCCAGGCGTACGCCGATATGCGCTACACCGTGGTGATCTCGAACGACATCCGCCTGACGCTGGCGCCTGGCGGCAGCTATAGCATCGAGGTGCCGCAGAAGGACGCCCGCCTGCCGCGGCTGAGCAGCACTGGCGCGCCGCTGCTGGCCGAGATCGCGGTGCGCGACGGCAGCGCCGAGATCGGCGGTAGCGCGAGCGGCCAGGCGCTGGTGCCGGGCCAGAAAGCCCAGATCGACGACACCGGCGCGGTGAGCGGGCCGCTGCCGGCCGAGTGGAACCTGATCCGCGACGGCAACTTCGAGCGCTATATGACCGGCGCGCCTGCCGATGGGATCAGCACCTGGGCCACCCACGGCTTCGACTTCGACCTGACCGTCAGCGACGCCGAGCGCGCCGCCGCGCAGATGACGATCTACCGCACCTGCCACCCCACCACGCCGTCGGCGTTTCTCTGCCCGCGCCAGCAGACGGTGTTTCTGGCGCAGTTCGAGCGCCAGGGCAACCAGAGCAAATCGTACGGCTATGGCATCGAGCAGACGCTCGACCTGGATATTTCCGAATATCGCTCGCTGCGCTTCGCGATGTGGGCGCGGGTGATCAGCCAGAGCGTGCCCGACGCTGGGGTGACGAACAATGAGTGCCCGGTGACGGTGCGCTTCCGGTTCAAACGCGATGGCCCGGCCGACGCGCCCGAGGAGCGCTATATCTGCTTCTACCGCTCGTCGTTCAACAAGCCGATCGCGCCGGCCGGCCAGTATGTCTACCAGGCCGTCAGCAACCAGGCGCTGTGGTTCCGGCTGGAGTTCGACCTGCGCGACCCGACCTTCGACTTGCTCAAGTCGGCGCGCTATATCGACTCGATCGCGATCTATGGCAACGGCCACGACTACATCTCGCAGGTGACCGATATTTCGCTGATTGCGCGCCAGCAGCGGTGAGCGAGGCTATGCTGTACACGGGTATCGACCTGATCGAGATCGCGCGGATCGAGCGGGCGGTGGCGCGCTGGGGCGATCGCTTCCTGCGGCACGTCTACACGCCCGCCGAGCTGGCGGCCTACCGCGCGCGGCTGCCGTCGCTGGCGGCGCGCTGGGCCGCCAAAGAGGCCACCGCAAAGCTGCTGGGCATTGGGCTGCGCGGCCTGGGCGGCAGCGGCACCAAGCCTACCGACTCGGCGGCATGGCTCGAGATCGAGGTGCTGGCCGACGCGCTGGGCCGACCGGCGCTGCGGCTGTACGGCCGCGCGGCGGCGCGCGCCGATGCGCTGGCCCTCCACACGATCGCGATCAGCCTCTCGCATACCCGCGAGCACGCGATCGCCAGCGCGGTGGCGCTGGCCTCGGGCGGGCCTGCGCAGATCAGCCTGCCAGAAAGCCCACGATCGCCGCAGTGACCTCGGGCTCGGCCTCTTCGTGCGGCAGGTGGCCGGCGCCGGGTACGACGCGCGAAGTGGCGTTGGGCAGCGACGCGGCCAATCGCCCGGCGTCGGCCGCGGGGAACACCGGGTCGGCGGCGCCCCAGATGATCAGCGTGGGCTGGCGGATGGCGCCCAGGTGCTGCGGCACCGGCAGCGCGCCATCTTTGGGCGACCTCGCCTGCCACACCTGGGCCAGCGTGGTGCCGCGCACGTAGCTAGGCGCGGCATAGCCAGCCACCGCCTCGTCGGTGAGCCAGGCGTGGGCCTTCGACACATACGCCAGCCCGGCGCGCACCAGCCGCGGCGCCGTCGAGTAGAACGCCAGCGCGTAGCCAAGCAGCGGCACATTCACCAGCCGGGCGATCGGCGGGCGGGCGCTGGCGAATGCCTCGGGCGAGATCAGGACGAGCCGGCGCACCCGCGCGGGCGCGACGATCGCGGCCTGCATGGCCACGCGCCCGCCAAACGAGTGCCCGGCGAAGTCGGCCTCGGCCACGCCCAGCGCGTCGAGCGCGCCAAGCAGCAGATCGGCCTGCAGCCGCGTGGTGTACACCGGCGCGGCAGGCCGATCCGACGCGCCGTAGCCGATCTGGTCGGTGCTGATAACGCGGCGGCCAGCCGCCAGCAGCGCCCGGCGCTGGGCGCGCCAGGTGAACGACCACGCGCCAAAGCCGTGCACCAGCACCACCGGCACCGCATCGCGCGGCCCGTCGTCGGCGTAGTGGATGGCGTAGCCGCCAACCTGCACGAACCGGTCGTCGCCGGCCAGCTCGCGCGGGCTCAGGCGCTCGCGCAGCGGCGTGAGCAAGTACGCGCCGAGCAGCAGCGCGCCAAGCAGCAGCAGCGGCAGAAACAGGCACATAGGCGTGGTCTTCCCAAAACCGTGGCGCCGATAGCGGCGCGCGAGCACTACGAATGCGCGGATCCCGCCTCTTCGGGCAGCACATGCCCGGCGTCGTGGATCGCCCGGTCGGTGTCGGTGAAGTACAGCAGCACGATGCCGATCAGGAACAGCGCGATCAGCGAAAGGATCGCCTGGCGATACGAGTTGGTGGCACCCACCACCGCGCCGAAGATCAGCGGGCCGATCCACGACGTGCCGCGCTCGGAGATCTCGTAGATGCCGAAGAACGAAGCCTCGCGGCCGGGCGGGATCATGCGCGAGAACAGCGAGCGCGAGAGCGCCTGCGAGCCGCCCAGCACCAGCGCGATCACCGCGCTCATGATCCACGCTTGGGTCGTGGTTGCCAGGAAGCCGTAGGCATAGATCACCACGCCCGACCAGATCACCAGCGAGATCAGGATCGCGTTCTTGGTGCCGGCCCTCGCCGCGACGCGCTCGAACAGCAGCGCGCCGAGAAACGCCACGAACTGCACCATCAGCACGACGCCCAGCAGGAACGACTGCGCGTCGTCGTTCGAGAGGCCCTTGGCCACGAACAGCTCCTGCGCCAGAAACACCGACGCCAGGCCAATCACCGTCTGGATGCCGTCGTTGTAGAACAGGTAGCCGGCCAGGTAGCGTACCGTGAACGGCAGCCGGAACAGCTCGCGGAACGTCGCGCCGAGCTGGCTGAAGCCGATCGTCAGGAAGCTCTGGCCGGCAGGCAGGCGCCGGGCCGGCGCGCGCGACCGCAGCCGGGTAAACGTCAGGATCGAGAACAGCGCCCACCACAGCCCGGCCGAGGCCAGCGAGATCCGCACCGCCATGCCGGTGCTGAGCCCCAGACTTGGTGCGCCGATCACCAGCCCGAGGTTCGCGGCAAGCAGCAGGCCACCGCCGAGGTAGCCCAGCGCGAAGCCGCGGCTCGAGACCTTATCGGTCTGATCTTCGGTGCAGATGTCGGGCAGAAAGGCATTGTAGAGCACGATCGACGCGCCGAAGCTCAGGTTCGCCAGCACGAACAGCAGCGCGCCGAGCAGGTACAGGTCGCCGGTGATCAAGAAAAACAGCGTAGTGGCGGCGGCGCCGATATAGCAGAACACCGCCATGAGCCGCTTCTTGAGGTGCGAGTAATCGGCGATAGCGCCGAGCGTGGGCAGCAGGAACACCTGCAGGAATACCGACAGCGACGTGGCGTATGGGAACAGCGATTTCGCCGTCACCACCAGCGGCCCGAGGCTGATCACGGCGCCGTTTTCGCCCACGGCGCTCTGCGCCAGTGCCGTGAGGTACGGGCCAAACAGCGCCGCCACCACGGTGGTGCTGAACGCCGAGTTCGCCCAATCGTACATCGTCCAGCCAAAAATCTCGCGCGAGTCGTTCACCGGGGCGGCCTGTGCGGGCGGGCTGGCGGAGGTCATCGGCAGGTTCCTTTCAAGCATGCACGGTGGGTCGTACTTCAGGCGTGTTTCAAACCAGCTTCACAATGGAGAAGGGTGCCGCTCTGCCGAAGGCGAGGGATGCTAGCGCCCGCGCCACTCGGGCTTGCGCTTCTCGAGAAACGCGCCAGTGCCTTCCTTGGCGTCGTCGGTCTGCACCACCGTGCCGAACAGCGCAGCCTCGTACATACAGGCGTCGGCCAGGGCCATGTCGTGGCCGCGGTTCACGGCCTGCTTGATCGCCGCCACCGCCAGCGGCGCCTTGCCGGCGATCTGGCGCGCCAGCGCGCGCGCGGCCTCGGGCAGCTCG
>CALLYN010000269.1 GCA_937858455.1 uncultured Kouleothrix sp. | reverse complement strand
CTGCACGGGCGCATGCCCTCGGTTACCACCGGCGCGGTGCTGGCCAACCGCAGCATGCTCGCGATCGGCATCAGCGGCGACGGCGATACCGGCAGCATTGGCCTTGGCCAGTTCAAGCACATGGTGCGCCGTAATGTTCCAATGGTCTATATCGTCGAGAACAACGGCGTGTATGGCCTCACCAAGGGCCAGTTCTCGGCCACCGCCGATGTCGGCCAGCAGCTGAAGTATGCCGGCACCAATGTGCTGCCGCCGATCGACGTGTGCATCGAGGCGCTCGTGGCCGACTGCGGCTTTGTGGCGCGCTCGTTCGCCGGCGACGCCAAGCAGGTGCGCGAGCTGCTCAAAGCCGCCATGAGCTTTAAAGGCACCGCCGTGCTCGATATCATCAGCCCGTGCGTCACGTTCAACAACCACCACGACTCGACCAAGAGCTACGACTACGGCAAGGAGCACGAAGAGCGCATTCAGGACATCCAGTTCATCCCAAGCTTCAGCGAGGTGCAGGTCGAGTACGACGAGGGCGAAGAGCAGATCGTGCAGATGCACGATGGCCCGGCGATCAAGCTGAAGAAGCTCGACCGCAGCTACGACCCGACGAACAAGTGGCGCGCGCTCGAGCTGCTCGAGAGCGCGCGGAACAACCACGAGTTTATCACCGGCCTGATCTATATCGACGAGCACCGGCAGACGCTGCCCGAGGTGATTCAGATGATCGATACGCCGCTCAGCGAGCTGGCGCCCGAGCAGCTGCGGCCCTCGCGCGAAGCCTTCGCCAAGGTGATGGCCGAGCTGTAATTCCCAGGCTGTATCCGGCTGATCCTTTGCTGTATGTGGGGGCTCGGGGTTGGCTTCGCCGCCCCCGAAATTCCTTTTGCTATGCCCTGCCCGGCTTCGCTGGGCAGGGCATAGCAAAAGAAGCGATCAGACGGAGCTGGTACGAGAATGGCGATGGTACCATCGTAGGATAGACTTTTACGCGGCGCAGCGCTATCATACAATCGGCTTACGGCCCCGGCTGCCTATCGCGCCGCCACGCCCCTGCGGCCTTGCCCGCGACGCTTCTAATGCTCGCTCGGTTTCAAGATGCATGTTCGTCATCTGCCTGGCGCGTGGGTTGTTTCAGCGTACGCGGGAGTTTCGAGGGTAGACGTATGAGCACTCCATCACCTCAGCCATTGCTTACCGGCCTCAGGCGTATTTTCACAGCCGAAACCGCGCAGAGCGCCCTCGATGCCCTGGTCGATCTCAGCACCACGCTCGTCGGCGCTCCTGTCGTAGCGGCGCTCAACGATCACTCGGCGCTGCTGTATAGCCCCACTCAGCCACTTCGCCAGCAGAATACCAGCCAGATGCTGGATTATGCGCTCAGCTGGCTGAACCTCGGCGGCCAATCTGCGACAAACGGCTCGGCGCCCGCCGAGCCGCTGCTGTGCCTGCCGATCGCGATCCATGGCGTTCAGCTCGGCGTGCTGTGCATCGCGGCCGACGCGGCACGGCTCAACGGCCACACCGCCGACGTCGATACCATGATCCTCGCGTTCACCCAAAGCATCCAGCGCCTGCGCCAGCAGTTCGAGGCCCAGGTGCTGGCCGATCTCAGCGCCCGGCTCGGCGCCACCCGCGATCCCTCGGCCCTGCTTCAGCAGCTGCTCGAGCAGATCAACCGCACGTTTGGCGCGACGAGCCGCATCTTTTTCCGCGACGAGCGCGCCGGCAACCTGATGGTGTTCGGCACCGCCGCCGAGCGGCTGACCGGGCTGCTACGCCTGCCACTTGCCGGCAGCATCGCCGGGTATGCCATGCGCCACGACCGCGCCGTGATCTGCTCGGGCGTCGGCCCCGAGGGCCATCCGGTATCCGAGCAGGAAACCGGCGTGGCGGAAGGCCATGTGTTGTGCGCTCCGCTGCGCTACGCCGGCCGCGCATTTGGCGCGCTGATGCTGGTAAATCCTGCCTCGGCGCTGGCGTTCAGCCAGGACGACATGCGCTTTCTGACGACGATTGCTAACGTCGTGGCGGTGCTCGTCGCTAATGCGCGGCTGTACATTCGGGCCGTGCGCGATGCGCTCACCGGCGCGTACAATCGCGGTGCGTTCAACAGCGCGCTCGAACAAAGCTGGCGCCGAGCGCAGCGCTATGGCGGCGGCTTTGCGCTGATCTTGCTCGACCTCGACGACTTCAAGCGCATCAACGACCGGTTTGGCCACTCGATCGGCGACCAGGTGCTCCAGTCGGTCACGCGTATCATCTGGGAAACGCTGCGTAGCGCCGATCTGAGCTTTCGCTATGGCGGCGAGGAATTCTGTGTGCTGCTGGCCGATGTGACCGACGGGCGCGTGGCGATGGCGATTGCCGAGCGCTTGCGCGCCGCCCTCGATTGCACACTGCTGGTTTCGGGGGTTGTGCAGGTGCAGATCTCGGCCAGCGTCGGGGTGGCAGTGCATCCACTGCACGGCGCTACCAGCCCGCGTAAGCTGCTCGACCTGGCCGATGATGCCGCATACCAGGCCAAGCGCGATGGGAAGAATCGCGTGGCTATGGCGCAGATGCCCACCGCGCTAATTGGGGCGCCGCTGGCCGATTAACCCTCTTGCGCGGCCCCACGAGCAATGCTATAATGCGCGGCCGTGCGATGAAAACCACTAGGAGGCTTCTTGGAAACCGCGCTGTACATTGCTCTGATCATCATTAGCCTGACGCTGATTGGCCTGGTCATCCTCCAGGGCCGCACCGCCGGCCTGCAGAGCCGCGATAGCAGCTCGATCTACCGCACCAAGCGCGGGCTCGAGAAGACGCTGCATCAGGCGACGATCGTGCTGGCTGTGGTGTTCCTGCTGCTTGCCCTGATCTCCAGCCTGCCGATCTTCGGCACTTCCACAGCGGTGCCCACCGGCCTGGGCGGCTGGGCCGGTCTGCTCTAACCGCCTGTGGCGCGGCGCATTCGCTGGCAGATCCTGATAGCTGCTTTCGGCGCGCTGCTGGTGCTCGGCCTCATGGGCTACCTGGCCGTCACCAGGGCGGCGGTGCTGCACCCGCTTGCCGGCGGCGCCTATGTCGAGGGCCTGCCGGCGGTACCCCAGCAGCTCAACCCGCTCCTGAGCGATGCTGCGGCTGATCCGGCGGCCGCCGATCTGCGGGCGCTGCTGTTCGACGGCCTTATGCGCATTGGCGCCGACGGCCGCCCCGAGCTGGCGCTGGCGCAGTCGGTGATCAAAGACGACGCCGGGCAGGTGTATACCTTTACACTGCGCTCCGACGTTGCCTGGCACGATGGCACGCCGCTCTCGATCGACGATGTGCTGTTCACCCTGCGCGCGATCCAGAACCGCAGCTTCGCCGGCGACCCGTCCGTCAGCGTGGTGTGGCGCGACGTGCTGGTTGATCAGGTTGGCGAGCGCAGTGTTCGCTGCACGCTGGCCGCGCCATTTGCGCCGTTTCTTAGCGTTGCGACTTTCCCCATCCTGCCGGCGCACCTGCTCGGCCAGCTTGAGCCGGCCGATTGGGCCAGCGCGCCCTTCAACCAGAAGCCGGTCGGCACTGGCCCTTACCGGCTGATCGAAATTAACTCCGAGCACGCGCTGCTGAACGCCAACCCGGCGTACTTCGGCGGTCGGCCGTTTATCGACGCGCTTGAGCTGCGCTTTTACGCCAGCAGCCAGCTGGCGCGCACCGCCCTGGCGCGCGGCGAGATCCAGGGCCTCGGGCTGCCCGGCTCGGGCGAAACAAGCCTGAGCGCGACACCGCGCGGCGATGCTCGCCATGCCATCCCGCTCGATAGCGCGGTGGTGCTGGGCTTCAACCTGCGCCGCGCGCCCTTGAACGACCAGGGGCTCCGCCGCGCGCTGGCCGAGGGGCTCGATAAAGATACGCTGCTCAAGCAGACGCTCGACGGCCAGGCGGCTCGCCTTGATACCCCTATCTTGCCCGGCTGGTGGGCCGCGCTCGAAGATCCACAGTGGTACGCTCCCAACCCGCAGCGTGCGGCCGATACGCTCGATACGCTGGGCTACAGCTTAGGCCCCGACGGCATCCGCACGCGCGATGGGCAGCCGCTTGCGCTGCCGCTGCTCACGCTCGACGACCCCGACCGGCTGGCGGTGGCGAATGAGATTGCGCGCCAGTGGCGCCAGATCGGCGTGCGCGTCGATGTCCAGCCGCTTGATGCCGAAACATTGCGCCAGCGCTTGGCTGCGCACGATTTCACCATGGCGCTGTATGGCCTGCAACGCCTCGGCGCCGATCCGGACGTCTATGAGCTCTGGCATTCGTCGCAGGCCGATGCCGGCACGAACTACGCCGGCCTGCGCGACGACCAGGTCGATCAGCTATTGGCCGACGGCCGGCGCGAGAGCGATGAGGCGCGCATCGCGATCTATCGCGATTTTCAGCGCCGCTGGGTTGAACTGGCGCCCAGCATTATGCTCTACCAGCCACTGTTCATCTACACTGCCCCGGTGGGCCTTGAGGGCCTGGATATCGATCAGGCTAACGCCCCTGCCGATATCGCGAGCAGCCACTTGCTGCTTGGCCGCGAGGGCCGCTTCCGTGGCGTCACCCGCTGGTTTATTCGCAGCGCTCGCGAGATCCAGGGCGAGCTGCGCTGACGCCCGGCGCCGCAAAACACACGACGACCGGCCGCTCGAACCGAGCAGCCGGTCGTTATGCTTAGGAGTTACGCACTTGCGCTCTTCGGCTTGCTCAAGCGACGAGATTGAGCCTGCGGCAGCGAGGTACTTCTCCATTTTGTGTACGCGGTTGTTCTGCGCTCCGCGCGAAACAACCGCATACAATATACGAGAATAGTACCGCTCTGCCGAAGGCTGAGCATGCCAACTGCGTAAGTCCTAATTCTATATGCTATCCCGCGAAGGCGGCGCGCTCAACGCCGCGCGCCAGCGTGCGCGCCTGGCCGCGCGTGCCGCCGGGCTAGGCCGCCTCGCGAAAGTACTGCCCACTCATCAGCTCGAAGACCAGCTGGTCCAGGGTGACCTCGGCCTCGTGATAGGTGCGCGCGAAGCCGATCAGCTCGCCATCCAGGTACATGGCGAAATCGCGCGTTTCCCGATCGTAGACGATCTCCTTGCGATACATGCTCTTACCTTCTTTCCTGTCTCATATATTGATGGTCGTTTGTATCGTCGTGCCGATAGTATAGCACAGGTGTTCTAAAAACGCAAGCCCCTGTTCTACTAGCATATTCGCTTGGTTTCGTACGCTTTGG
>CALLYN010000268.1 GCA_937858455.1 uncultured Kouleothrix sp. | reverse complement strand
CGCGGCGCCTGCGGCGTAGCGGCGGCCTGCGGGTCGCTGCCGCGCTCGCGCACCGCGCGCTTGAGCGTGCCCAGGTTCACCGAGCGGCTGGTGAGGCCGTAGCGCAGAAAATAGCTCGTGGTGGCGCTGTCGGCATTGGGGATGGCGGTATGCATCTCGCCGCTGAGTGGCGTAAGCCAGAAACGCTGCGGCGCGCCCACGGCCGCCGCCAGCCGGCGAATCGCCACTTGGTCGCGCTTGCCCGCGAGCAAGCCAGGCTGCTCGAGGTACACCAGCCCATCGGGCGCGAGCAGCCGCTGCAGCTCGGCCACCGCCGCCGCGTCGGCGCCAAAGCGCGCCAGCTCGGCGGCCCCGGCTATCAGCACAAGCGGCGCGTACTCGGCGGGCAAGCCCAGCGTGTCGGTGAGCAGGCGCACGTTCGCCAGGCTGTGCTTCGCGCACAGCCCGCTCAGCCGCTCAAGCGCTGCGCCGTCGGCGCACACCGCCACCTCGCCGATCTGGCGCGCCAGCGCCAGCAGCCCGGACAGCTCGGGCGCGCCAAAGCACACCACGCGCTCGAAATCCATGCGCGGCAGCATAAACAGCCAGTTCGCGCCGGCTACCTCACCTTTGACATTTGTGCCAGGGATAAATTCGGTTGCCAGAGTAATATCAAGCATATGCGCATAATCACTTTCTTTTCGGGCTTACGTCCAGCACCGGCCGCCTCGTGTACACGGCTTGTGCCGTGCCCTCCCGCCCGCGCTGATCGTGCCTGCTGCTGTTTTTTGTGCTCAGATGGTGGCGCTGAACGCCACCATCTGAGCACCTTGGGCAAAGACTACTCGGCCAAGCACAACATAGCCGCTTATGTAAATAGTTTCCGCATGAGCGGGATCTTCAGTAGCTCGGGGAACGTTTGCTCAATCGCCAGCGATTTGCGGTTCAGCGCGATCACCATGAACGCCACCAGCCCCGCGCTCAGAAAGCCGATGTAGATAAAGGGCTGCTTCCACGAGTAATCGTTGGGCAGGATCCACTGTAGCGCGAGCAGGCCCACGGCGCCGGCAGCGATGCCGGCGTACACCCTGAAGTACTTCCAGGCGAACAGGTTAATGCCGGTTCCAAAGCGCAGGCCAGCCTGCTTCAAAATATTGTGGATAATCATGGTGCCGCAGGTGCCGCAGGCCGCGCCCAGTGCGCCATAGCGCGGGATCAGCACCAGATTGATCGCCACATTGATCACCGCCGCCAGCAGGTTGATTGTAACGATATACCGCAGCTTGCCGTACACTTTCAGCGTCAGGCCGTTAAAGCCCAGGGCAGCGTTGAAGTAGTAACCGAAGGCCAGCAGCGAGAGAATCACGCCCGAGTCCTGGTAGCGCTGGCCGTACAGCAGCACCGTCAGCGGCTGGCCCAGCGAGAAAGTCAGCGCGAAGATCGGGAACGACAGCACCGAGATCCAGATCGCTGTCTGCCAGTACAAATTGTTAATGCCTTCGCGATCATTGCGCGCATACAGCCGCGACGCGATCGGCGTAAACAGCAGCGTGAAGCTTTGCAGCACAAACTGGTTGAGCACCGCCGCCGGCTGAACCACCCGGAAGGCGGCCACCTCGCTGGTGTTACGGAAATGCTCAAGCAGCACCGCGTCCGACGAGCTCATCAGTACGAACACTAGGTCGGAAGTCAGCAGCGGAATCGTGAATGCAAAGATTTCGCGGGCCGGAAACGTAAGCGATTTAAAATCGAAATACTGGAAGAAGTTTTGCTGGCGCAGCACGCGCACCAGCACCGTGATATAGATCGTCACGCCGAGCGCGCTGGCGAACAGGTAGCCGCCGGCCAGGAAGAACACGTCGCTGCCGCTGGCGAGCAGCAGCAGCACAACGGTGAGCTTCAAGCCCGGCGCCAGGATGTACTTGCGGAAGAAAATCGAGCGCGGGCTGGCGAAGATCGCCGTCAGCCCTTCAATCAGATCGTCGAGCGCTTCCATTGGCGCCATGCCAATCAGCACCAGCAGCAGCGATAGCACCAGCTGCTTGTTCGACTCCTGCTCGCTCAACAGCCACTGCGAGATCGAGCCCTGAAACGAGTAAGCCATCAGTACAATCAGGATGCCCAAAGACACCACCGTGCCGATCACCATCAGCATGGTGCCGAACATTTTGTTATACTCTTCGCGCTCATGATAGATCGGCACAAACCGCGTGATCGCCCGGTCGAGCCCGAAGGTTGCGAGCGTCTGCCCCAGCGTCACAAACGACATTG
>CALLYN010000267.1 GCA_937858455.1 uncultured Kouleothrix sp. | reverse complement strand
GTTGCCCCCAAACCATAGTGCTGGTTGCAGGTGATGTTGCTCAGGCCGCATGGCCGCAGGGGCGCGCGCCCGCCCCTGCACCCCGGCGCTGGGGCGATAGCCCCAGACCCCAAATTTTGGGCTGCCTCTTGCATAGTGCCTGGCGCGCATGCCTCCGTTGTGCCATCGGGCGGGCAGCTGCGGGACAATTCATTATGCCATTACTATGTAGCCAGGGGCATGAACATGAGCATATTGCCGTAAGGGTGGTAGGAAAACCGGTGTGGGGTTGCCTACACGAGGGGGCAGCGCCTTTCAAAAATTATCTCCCCAGCCTGCAAAATCCCAACGAGTGGAGGGCCGTGCGTGCCTCACTTGATAGTGTGGCAATTTCTGTCCCGCGTATTGCTCGCGGTTCTGGCATATCTTTGAGAACGAAGACTTCTTTCAGCACTTAGGGTACTACAGTTCGTTTCCTTAACGCATCATAGACAATATCCAGCACAACACTCGCAAAGCCCTCACGAACGCGCTGATCACTCAATACCTGCGTCGCCATTGACTGGTAGCTATCCAGGCCGCCAATCACGGCCTCCATCAGCGCATTACGGAAGTCTCCCATCGCAAACTGCTCTTTGCTATTGTGTTTCGCCTGTTGTTCCAGCAGCGGGTTCTCCAGCATTTTGTCTCGAATATGGCTCGCATACCCCAGCAAATCAGCATCGCTGAGCTCGCCCTCAAACAGATCGTTCATCTTCTGAATGATGGCCGTCAGCAAGGCGCGCACCGGCTCATAGCCAGTCCCGGTGCCAACCGCACTCGGCGATTGCAGCGCCACATCGGCCCCTTCTTTCAGGCTCAGCTGCCGGTCGCCCTGCGTTTTCAGCCGGTAGTGCGTCAGTTGCACGCCCGAAAGATCAATCGCTTCGGCCAGTTTCTCCGTCTCCAGCAGCGGCGTCAGGTGCCGAAAGAAGATCGCCCGCTTCTCCAGATCCGTATCGCCATAGTTAATGATCTGCCCGAGGAAATCGTACAGCCGCACAAAGGTCGCCAGATCTTTCCGAAAGATCTCCAGCTCATCAATCGCTTTCGCATCATGCGCCTCTTGCGCTGCGCCCCAGCGCACGCGGAAGCGTTGCACTGCCGGCGCGATCTGTGCCTGCAGCTGGCCTTGCTTGCCGCGCGGATCCAGGTACACCGCCACAAACTGCTCAACCTCCGACTCCAGGTAGATCCGGGCTGCGTCGAGCTTGCTTTGTAGGGTATGAATACTGTTCGGGTCGGTGACATTTGCCAGCTCGGCATAGCGATAGTATGGCTTGAACGAGGTTAAAATCGCCGCCGGATCATTCACAAAATCCAGAATATACGTCACCGTCTTGCCGGGGTAGGTGCGGTTCAGGCGCGAAAGGGTTTGCACCGCCGTGATGCCATCCAGCCGCGTGTCGACATACATCGCGCAGAGCAGCGGCTGGTCAAAGCCAGTCTGAAACTTGTTCGCTACCAGCAGCACCTGGTATTCGTCGGTCTTAAACGCCTCGCGAATGTCGCGGCCCTTCAAGCCCGGGTTCATCGACATTTCGCTGAACGCCTCTGGCCCGCTGGCGCTATCCGTCACCTCTCCCGAAAACGCCACCAGCGTTGCCAGCGTGACATAGCCCTGCTCGCGAATATAGCCATCCATCGCCAGCTTGTAGCGCACCGCCTCCTTACGTGAGCCAGTTACCACCATCGCCTTGGCCTGGCCGCTCAGCAGCGGCTGCACATTCGCGCGGAAGTGCTCAACAATGATCTGTACCTTCTGGCTGATATTGTACGGATGCAATCGAACCCAGCGCATCAGCCCCTTCATCGCTGCCGCCTGGTCGACCTCGGTATCGCTATATTCCTGGCCATTATGCGCCAGCCGGAACGCCAGGGTATACGGAGTATAGTTCTTGAGCACATCAAGAATATACCCTTCCTCAATCGCCTGCTGCATACTATAGGTGTGGAACGCCACCGGCAGATTTGTGTCCGATGGCAGCTCGCCTGGCCGTGGCCGTCGCCCAAAGCGCAGCAGCGTCTTTGCTTTGGGCGTGGCCGTAAACGCAAAGTAGCTCACATTCGGGTGTTCGGCGCGCTGCTCAATCTCCGCCACCAGCATGTCTTCCAGGCTCACCTCTTCGCCCTCGGCGATCTGCTCCGACGTCAGCACCTTCGTCAGGGCGCTCGATGCTGAGCCGGTTTGCGACGAGTGCGCTTCATCGGCGATCACCGCAAACGTCCGCT
>CALLYN010000266.1 GCA_937858455.1 uncultured Kouleothrix sp. | reverse complement strand
CCCTCATGACAGCCCCTCCGCGGGCTCGCGGCCGAGCGCGACGGCATACTGGCGGCCATTCGCCCGCTCAACGCCGACCTTGGCGCCGAGCCGGTGGCCGAGTCGTCGCGCCGCGCGCTGCGCCGCTTCTTCGATAAACTGCTGGCGCGCGAAGAGGCGGTGCTGAAAGACGAGGACCCGGAAGACGTGCACCAGATGCGCGTGGCTACCCGGCGGCTGCGCGCCGCGCTTCAGACGCTTGCAGGCGTGTACGAGCCCGACCTGATCCGCCGCTACCGCAAGGGCCTGCGCCGGATCGCCCAGTCGCTCGGTGTGGTGCGCGACGCCGACGTGTTTCTCGAGCATCTCGATGCGCAGAGCGCCGCACTTGGCCCGCTGCTGGCGGCAGTGCGCGCCGAGCGCGCGCACGCGCGCGCCGCCCTGCTGGCCGATCTCGAGTCGCGGCGCTACCGCAAGTTCAAGCGCGAGTTCGCCGAGTTTCTCAGTACGCCCGGCGCCGGCGTGCTGCCGCCGCCCGAGCCCGGCGTGAACCAGCGCGTGCGCGATTTCGCCGGCTCGGCGATCTGGCGGCGCTACGAGCTGTGGCGCGCGTATGAGGGTGCCCTGCACGGCGCCTCCGACGAGACGCTGCACCAGGCGCGGATTGCCGGTAAGCGCTTCCGCTACACGCTCGAGTTCTTCGCCGAGCCGCTCGGCCCGCGCGTCGAGCAGGTGCTCGAGCCGCTGATCGCGCTGCAGGAATGCCTTGGCTCGCTGCAGGATATTGTCACCGCCCGCGCGCACGTCGCCGCGCTGGGCCTGGCCGGCGAGCCCGGCGCCCAGGCGTACCTGGCCGAGCGTGCCGCCGATCGCACCGCGCTGCTGGCCGAGCTGTCCAGGCTGTGGGATAAAGTCGATAGCGCAACCTATCGCCGGCACTTGTTCGAGCTGATCGTGAAGGTCTAGCGCCTGCGGCGAGCGCCGCCCAAATCTGGTTGCTCGCGTGCTGTATCGTGGGGGTTCGGGAAGAGCATGGTGCATAGCGGGGAGGTTTGGAGGGGCAGCAGCCCCTCCAAGAAAAATTCTATGCACACTTTTCTGGAAGAAATCATATAAGAGATCAAACGGAGTTGCTATAGCACCAGCCAGGCGCGTCACGCCTGCGCGCTGAGCGCCGCCAGCCGCGCCTGGGCCTCGCGCTCGAGCTGAGCGATGCCTTCGTTCAGGCGCTGCTCTTCATCGGCGAGCGCCGCCAGCCGGTCTTCGATGCTGCCCAGCGTGCCGACATAGCGCGTGCGCAGCGCTCCCTCGTCGCCCTCGCGGCCGAGCGGCGCCAGGCTCCCCTGGATCTGCTGCTGCTGCTTGTACGCCGCCTTGCGCTCGCGCTCGATCTCTTCAATCCGGCGGCGCTGGCCGTCGATCTGGCCGTAGGTCTCGAGCACGCCCGCCAGCTCGCGGTAGGTCGCGTCGTCGAGGTAGCGCCCCTGCAGGTACTCGCGCAGCTGCTTGGCCGAAAGGCTGCGCAGCTGCTCCCAGCGGCTGGTCTCGCTGCGCTGCCGCACCGTGAAGCTTGTCTCGGCGTTGGGCGCGCAGGCCACGGCCCAGCGCGCCTGGCCCTGCGCCTGCTCGGCCGGCGCGGGCGTTTCGGTTATTTCGTAGTTCGCGATCAGCGCCTGCTCGATCGTGACCACAGCTGCCGTGGCGAGCGTGCTGTGGATGCGGTAGCGTGTGATGCGAATGTCCCACTCCTGCACCACCAGGTAGTCGTCGCGCACGCGCAGGCCGCTGGTGTGCCGCTCAACGCTGGCCTCCTCGGTGATGCTGATGCCCAGCTCGACGGCGTACGGCACGATCAGCTCGCCGCCCGCGCGCGTGAACGGCAGCACCGCCTCGCCGGCGTAGTCGCCGGCTTCGAGCACCGTCACCGGCCCGCGCTCGAGCGTCAGCCCGGTATCGTTGCGCAGGCGCAGGCTGGCCACCGGGTGCTTCGGCAGCTTCTGGCCGTTGTACAGCAGCTCTTTGCCGGCCTTCAGGCGCTGCCCGACGATCGGCACCATGGCCGATTGGCCGCGCGCCACGCTCACCGGGTGGGCCACGTGGTACTGGAACAGCGCGCCGCGCTCTTCGCCGCTGCTAGCCGCCGCCGTCGATGCCTCGAGCATGTCCATCGAGAACCGCTCGGCGGTGGGCGCCTCGGACGCGAGCATGGCCGGCCGGGCGCGCTTCATGGCCTGGGGTGCCGCCATGGCTAACGGCGCAGGCGCGGCCATGCCCGCAAACTCCACCGGCGCGGCCACGGTGCGCTCTTCATCGGCCACGAGCGGGCGCTCGGGTGTGTGCGGCTCGTACAGCCGGTAGCGAAACGACACCGGCATGCCGGCCACCAGCGTCAGCGCGACATCCGCGAGGTCTTCGTCGAGCTGGTTGTCGAACAGGCCCCAGCCTTGCAATAGTATCGATGGATGACGAACGACCAAGGATACAGGCTGCTCGTCGCCATCTGCCGGTCGTTCGTCATCCGTTATTCGTCCTTCGTCCTCAAACAGGATGCGGTAGCTCACCCGCCAGGCCGGCGCGGGCGCGATATAGCCCACCAGCAGGTCGTGCTCGCCCTCCGAGAGCCGCAGTGTCGCCGCGCGCCGATCTTCCTCGCTCTGGGCCGCGCGCAGGAAATACGCCAGATCCTCGGCCGAGCGGTCGTCGAGCACTTCGACGCGGCGGATATCGCGCAGCGCGAAGGCGCGCACCTGGCGCGTGTCGGGCTGGTAGATCGACACGATCGGAAAGCGCAGCTGCTCGGTATCTTCGAGGTCGACGCCGATCACCAGCCCTTCGGCCTGCGTGCGCGCCGGCGCCGGCTCGGCCGGGGGCGGCGTCTCGACCGCCATGGCGCGGATCGAAGGACTGGCGAGCCTCAGGCTCGGCGTCGTCGTGCCGCACGCGGGCCGGGTGGACGTGCAACTTTACCGCGCGCGTCTGCTGGGGCTGTGAGAGTCCGGCGGGATATGGCAGGGTGCGCCGCCCGTGGTCGCACATGTCGCAGCGTGCGTTTCCGCCGCTTGAGGTTAGACTGCGCGCGGACTGGGGAGGGCGGCGATGCCTCGCCGCCCGGGAGAATTTTGGGCGGCCGCGTCCGCCGGCGCATTTGGGGAGAATGGAATGGGACTCGTCATCAAGTTCTTGGGCCAGCCTTATCCGGGCCGCGAGATCACGGTGGACGACGCCAAGAGCGAAGTGAAATTCGGCCGCGGCATCGACTGCGACGTCGGCTTTCCCGAAGACATGGCGATCGTCAGCCGCGACCACTTCGCGCTGAAGAAGGAGCTGGGCGGCTACAAGTTCGTCATCAACCGCGAGAAGCCGGTCTTTCTGAACGGCCGTCCGGTCTATGACGACCAGGATCTGCCCAAGACCGCCGAGATCCAGCTTTCCGGCCCGACCGGCCCCAAGCTCCGTCTCGAGCGCACCGAGGGCGGACCGTCGAACCAGGTCAAGACCGAGATCCTCAA
>CALLYN010000265.1 GCA_937858455.1 uncultured Kouleothrix sp. | reverse complement strand
GAAGTGCGAGGGGCTATGCCCCTCGCGCACCCCCTTTTCAAACAGGCTCTTAGGAGTTACGCAGTTGCGCTCTTCGGCTTCCTCACGGTACGCGATTGAGCCTGCGGCAGCATGGTACTTGTGCATCTTCTGTATGCGGTTTTCCACGCGGAGCGCGGAAAACCGCACACAATTCTGCCGAAGGCCCATACAGCAAGTGTTCAGCCGAATGTGGTATAAGCCCTAGCGCTATTTGCTCTCGGTTGTATCTTCAGGGTAGGCGCCGACGCGCTTGGCCATGAAGATATCGGGCCGGCCGCGGCCATTGGCGTCGGGCAGCACCCCGACGATCGTAAAGCCGCATTTCCGGTAGAACTCGTAGGGGTGGCCGCGCAGATTGCGGATCGCCGCGATATGCGGCCATACGTCGGGGTATAGGTCGGCGCCGGCGAGCGACGTGCGGTTGGTTTCGTCGTCGGTGCCGAGGAAGAGCGTCTGGATGCCGCGTGCCGCAGCCTGGCGCTCGAGGTCGGCGACGAGCGCCCGGCCGATGCCGCGCCCCTGCAGATCGGGCCGCACCACCAGCGGATGCAGCTCGAGCACGTGGCCACCATACTCTGGGATCCCGCCAACCCAGCCGGCAATCGCGCCGCCGGGCAGGCGCGCGGCGCGGCAGATCCGCCCTGGCGCGAGGGCTTCGCGCACCTCGTCCAGCGCCGAGGCGTGGTCGGGCCAGGCGGCGGGCGCGTGCTCGCGGAAGGCATCGACCAGCAGCGCGGCGGCTTGCGCTACTCCGGCCTGATCGTCGGAGTGTAGGTCGTCAATCGGCAGCATGGCGCACCTCAATCGAGCTTTCGGGCTCTGGGCATGTTTCAAACGTACTTTACAGTGTGGTGGGCGCAGGGGGCGAATCGCTTTGCACAGGCCCTGCCCAAAACGCTCGCAGTTGCCGGGTGATGAAGCGCAAAATGCTTCGTCGCCCGGCACAAAGAAACTCTCTTCTTGGAGGATCGACGCCCCCAAAGCTCCCAAGCTTGTAAAGCTCAGCTGTGGAGCGAGATGACGTCAAGCGGTACGTCGCCATCGCCGAGAAAGCGCGCGATCATCGCCGGGCGGTAGATGCCGCGATGGGTGACGATCGCGCTGATCTGCTCGGGCGCAATTGTGTCGGCGGGCGCGCCTGCCAGCTGCGCCGCGCCGGCGCAGGCCGGGTCGGGCCCGTCGGTGCTGAGGACGTAGCACGGCAGGCCAGCACGGCG
>CALLYN010000264.1 GCA_937858455.1 uncultured Kouleothrix sp. | reverse complement strand
CACTCGGCGCCGGTGGCGACGTGCTGCGTATGGTACCGGGTGGGGGCGCGCAACGAAACCCCCGGCACCACCGGGATTTCGCACTGGGTCGAGCATATGCTGTTCAAGGGCACGCCGAATATCCCGAAAGGCGAGATGGACCGGCTGATTGCGCGCAACGGTGGCTCGTTCAACGGCTTTACCTCGCAGGATTACACCGCGTACTTCGAGACGCTGCCGGCCGACCGGATCGAGCTAGGGCTGCAGATCGAGTCGGATCGCATGATTAACTCGCTATTCGACCCGGCCGAGGTCGATAGCGAGCGTACGGTGATTATATCGGAGCGCGAGGGCCACGAGAACGACCCGGAGTGGTGGCTCTCGGAGGCGCTGATGGCGGCGGCGTTTCAGGCGCACCCGTACCGGCAAGAAGTGATTGGTTGGAAGAGCGACCTGCGTGCCATAACGCGCGACGAGCTTTTTAATCACTATCAGACGTACTACATGCCGAATAATGCCGTGCTGGTGCTGGTGGGCGATTTCGATACCAGCGCGCTGATGCACAAAGTTGAGCATTATTTCGGCGGTCTGCCGACCGGCCCGCGCATTCCGGCGGTTCGGGGCGAGGAACCCGAGCAGCAGGGCGAACGGCGCGTGGTTGTGCGGCGGCCCGGCCCGGCCGAGTATGTGCAGATCGCCTACCACACGCCAAGCTGCAAGCACCCCGACTTCGCGCCGCTGGTGATCCTCGACGCGGTGCTTTCGGGCGCGAAGGGCATGGGTTTTGGCGGCGGCGCGGCAACGCACCGCAGTGCGCGGATCTACCGCGCGCTGATCGAGACGCAGCTGGCGGCGTATGCCGGCAGCGGCTTCCGGGCCATGCACGACCCATACCTGTTTGAGCTTGACGCGACGGTGCAGGAGGGCCATAGCGCGGCGGAGATCGAGGCTGCGCTGATTGGCGAGATCGAGAAGATCCAGCAGGACGGCGTCGAGCTGGCCGAGGTGACCAAGGCGATCAAGCAATCGCGCGCGCAGATGGCGTATGCGAGCGAGAGCGTGACGCAGCAGGCGTTGCGGTTGGGCATGTGGGAAGTGCTCGATCGCTACACCCGGCTCGATACGCTGCTCGACGAGCTGGCGGCGGTGCAGGCCGCCGATGTGCAGCGCGTGGCCCAAGCCTACCTGATCGAGCGCTACCGTACGGTTGGGCACTTCCTACCGACCGGTGAGGAGTAAGGATACGGTATGACAGCGAGCAATGGTCGCGCCGCGACGATCGAGACCGCTATTCGGCACGTGCTGCCGAACGGGCTGGTGCTGCTGCTGCAGCATAACTCGAGTGTGCCGATTGTGACGGTGCGCGGCGAGGTGCGAGTTGGCGCGGTGAACGAGCGCGCGGAGCAGAATGGGCTGGCAGTGTTCACTGGCGCGGCGCTGATACGTGGAACGCACACGCGTACATTTCAGCAGATTGTAGCCGAGACCGAGGCGCTAGGCGCGAGCGTGAACGCGGGCGGCGGGATGCATAGCAGCAGCTTTGCCGGCCGCGCGCTGGCAGAAGATCTGGAATTGATCCTGGAGATTCTGGCCGACATGATTCAGCGGCCGACCTTCCCGGCGCAGGAGGTCGAGCGGCTGCGTAGCCAGTTTCTGATGAACCTGCGCGAGAGCGAGCAAGAAACGCGTGTGCAAGCCTCGCGGGCCGCGCGCGCACTGCTGTTCGCGCCCGAGCACCCGTATAGCCGGCTAAGCAGCGGTACGATCGCGACGGTGCAGGCGATCACATCCGACGATCTGGCGGCGTTTCACCGGCTGTACCACCCGGCCGCGACGACGATTGCGATTGTGGGCGACATCGATCCGCCGCGCGTGATCGCGGCGATCGAGCGCTTCTTCGGCGTGTGGGAGCCGGGCGCCGGCCCGCCGACGCAGGAGCTGCCGCCGGCGCGGCAGATCAGCGGCGTGCAGCGGCGCGACATTGTGCTGAACGGCAAGGTGCAGAGCGATCTGATCTACTGCGTTCATGGCCTGAGCCGCACCAGCCCAGATTTCTACGCCGCGAATGTCGCGAACATGATCCTTGGGCGGCTCGGGTTGGGCGGGCGGCTAGGCGATAATGTGCGCGAGCGGCAGGGGCTGGCCTATTCGTGCGGTAGCAGCATTGACGCCGACCTGGGGGCGGGGCCATGGGCCGCGCTGGCTGGTATCAACCCGGCAAATGTCGAGCGCGCAGCCGCGGCGATTGTGCACGAGGTGGGCGAATTCTGCGCCAACGGCCCGACCGCCGAGGAGCTGAACGATGCGCGCGACTACCTGACCGGCAGCCTGGCGCTGGGGCTTGAGACCAACGACGGCATTGCCGGCACGCTGCTGGGGATCGAGCGCTACGGCCTGGGCCTGGACTATATCTCGCGCTACCCGGCGATCATCCGCGGCATCAGCGCCGAGCAGATCGTCGAGACGGCGCGCAAGTACCTTTCGACCGAGGATTATGTGCTCGTCACGGCTGGGCCGCCGAGCCAGTAACAGTGAGACTTGCGCAGCTCGCTGTTGAGTGCCTGAATGCGGTGAGACTGCAGTCTGCGGCAGTTATGAGGTTTTTCCGCGCTCCGCGCGGAAAAACCTCATAGATCATTTTTATTTCCCAGTACAGCCTAATATCAAATTGCAACAGTTTTGTACCAGCAGGCTGTCATCGGTTTGCAATCTTTTCTCTTTATAATGCATAGGGCGTGGGCGATCACGCCGGATCTGGCCGGCGACAGAGCGGGCAGATCGGAGAAACGTCGTGCTGATAAAGGAGAAACGCTTGAACGTACTGGTGACAGGCGGCGCGGGCTATATTGGCAGCGCTGTAGTAGAAGAGCTATTGGTCGACGGCCACACGCCGGTGGTGTATGATAACCTGGTGGCGGGCCATGCCGAGGCAGTGCCATCGGGCGTGGCGTTTGTGCGCGGCGATCTATTCGACGGCGGGCTGCTGCGGAGCACGCTGGCCAGCCAGGCTATCGACGCGGTGATACACTTGGCGGCCTTTCTGCAGCCGAACGAGTCGATGACCAACCCCGGCACATATTTTCAAAATAATGTGGCCGGCACGGTGGCGCTGCTCAACGCAATGGCCGAGCAGCAGGTGCGGCGCTTTATTCTTTCATCGACCTGTGCGACCTTTGGCGACCCGGTGTACACGCCGATCGATGAGCAGCACCCACAGCAGCCGATCAGCCCATATGGCGTGAGCAAGCTCATGATCGAGCAGATGCTGCCGTGGTACGAGCAGGCGTACGGGATCCGCTACAGCTGTATGCGCTACTTCAACGCATGCGGTGCCACACCCGAGCGCGGCGAAGATCACGAGCCGGAGATCCACCTGATACCGCTGATCTTGCAGGTGGCGATGGGCAAGCGCCCGCATATCAAGATCTTTGGCACCGACTACGACACGCGCGACGGCACCTGCATCCGCGACTATATTCACATCAGCGATCTGGGGCGGGCGCACGTGCTAGCGCTGGCGCCGCTCGAGCAGCGCAGCCGCAACTTTAACCTGGCGAATGGTGACGGCTTCACGGTGCGCGAGGTGATCGAGGCGGCGCGCAAAGTCACAGGGAAAGCGATCACTGTGGTAGAGGAGCGCCGGCGCGCTGGCGACCCGCCGGTGATGATCGGCGATAGCCGCCGCGCGCGCGCCGAGCTCGGCTGGGAACCGCGCTACCGCGCGATCGAAGCGATTATCCAGAGCGCGTGGGATTGGCATCTGCGCTACCCGCAGGGCTACGCGCGGCACGGCTAGGGCGAAAAGCGCCCGGAACCACTGCAATGGCATAGGGTAGCGAAACACAACGGAGCGGCACTGTGCCGCTCCGTTGTGCTGTTGGCGATCGAGCCGAGCTAGTGCTGCGGATGTTCGACCGGGGTACCGCGCGGGATATTGACGATCTCGGCCTCGCCTGCGGTTTCGGCGTGGCCGTGGCCGGCGTCGGCGCCTTCGCTATGCGCGTGGCCGTGATGGTGCGCGGCGCCATACTCGGTGATCAGGCTGGCGCGCTTGACCCGCCGGTCGTATTCGCGAAAAACGGCCTTTGAGATCGAGGAAAAGAAGCCCATACTGCTGAACCTCGCGTGCTAGTGCTCACAATGCTTTGCATCTGGCAGTATTATACCGCACTCGAAGCAGTTTGCAACGCGCTGCTTTACAAAACGAACACTTGTGCTATAATAGTTTATACCAGATCGGGTAGAGTTTTCGACGAAAGGGACGAGCACATGGAAGATGTTACCTTCACGCGTGGCCCGGCGCGCCGCCCAATGCCGCGCGTGGCTGACCCGCTGCTGCAATGGGCCACTGGCCTGCAGACGAAAGAGCGCCGGATCTACGCAGGCTGGCTGGTTGAGGCCGGCAAGATCGAAGCGCTCGACGAGGCCATGGCTGCAGCGAATTTCAGCCAGGTGACGATCAAGCATGGCAGCGGCAACATGGTGACCCACTGGGCGGTGGAGACGGCAAACCTGTTTGTGGTGGCCGAGGGCGTGCAGTCGATCGGCGAGATGAAGCACACCGAGGAGCGCTACGGCATCGCCTTCGGCTGGCGCACGCTCGAGGGCGGCCGGCAGCAGTCGGTGCTGCGCTTCCGCGGCTTTCTGCAGGAACTGCTGAATGTCGGGTTCTACGAGCCCCTGCTGATCACGGCGAAGAGCACGCTGACAGGCGACTTGATCGCGGCGCTGACGCGGCAGTACGAGGTGCTCGACGCGGTCGACGCATTTCGGGCGCTGGATAAGAAGCCACCGCTTCAGGCACCGTTCTACGCCTGCAGCATCCCACTCGGCCCCGGCCAGGAGGTTGCGCGCGGCAGCGGCGGGCAGACGAAGGAGATCACGCCGCCGATCGCGCTCGTACCGGCGCCGATCAGCAAAGAGTATATTCGGGCGCACTGGATCAAGCGCGAGTGGGCCGCGCTGATCGAGGGCGGGCACGGCGGGCC
>CALLYN010000263.1 GCA_937858455.1 uncultured Kouleothrix sp. | reverse complement strand
CCTCGCGTACCAGCCGGCGCGCCTCGGCGACGGGCAGGCAGCGCGCCGCGCTGCGGCTGTACGCCTCCTTCACCTGCACCGTGGCCACCTCGCCCAGCAGCGCGCGCGCCTCGGCCGTCGCCATTTGGTCGCCCGTCACCAGCGCTACCGGCACGCCGTGAAACCCCGCGAACGCGGCGTTGATGCCGATCTCGCCTACCTCGCGGCCATTCAGCCACACGTGGTGGATCGCATCGGTGTAGGTGTGGTCGATCGAGGCCGGCGAGGTGCCGCTCATGGCGTGGTAGCCCACAAACAGCGCCGCGTCAAACGACGCGTCGAGCCCCTGCACCATCGAGAAAGGCTTGGGCGAGCCCGAGATCAGCTCGGCGGCGGGGTGCAGCTCCTCGATCCGCAGGTTGCGCATGTTCCAGTGCGAGTCGTTCACCACCACGCGCGCCGCGCCGGCCGCTAGCGCACCCTCTACCGCAGCGTTCACTTCGCCCAGCATCAGCGCGCAGGCCCGGTCGTACTCGCGCGCGCCTGGCTCGGTCTGCGCGCCGTGCACCACACCCGAGATCCCTTCCATGTCGGCGGAAATATACACGTTCATCGCGAGGCCCTCCTGTTCAGCGGGTAGCGGCCTATCTTACCACGCGCGCTAGCCGCCCACGACGGCACGCGAGTTGCAAGCGAATCAGCGACACCATTGGCATGCGCCTGGCACAATTGCACACCTGCGCCGCGCGTTGCGGCACCGGCCACTAAACACCCCGTGGCCGGCTGCCTATGGCCGCTGCTCAGGCCAGGCCGAAGAGCAAAGGAGCACCACCAGGGCACATACAGCGAAACAGCGGCGGTGCGGGCCACCGCCTCGGATCGGAGAGGAAAAGGAGCACACCATGAGATACCACTCCACGCGGCGCGCGATCGCGCTGCTGGTGCTGGTTGGCTTGCTTGCGGCCTGTGGCGGCACCAGCGGCCAGCCAGGTGCCGAGCAGGCCGCCACCCCAGCCGCCGGAGCCACCACGCCAGCCGTCGGAGCCACTGCCCCAGCCGCTGCGGCCACTGCCCCGGCCGGCGGCGCAGCCGGGCCGAAGCTCAACTCCAATGTCGCAGGCACCGTCGAATTCTGGCACTTCTGGTCGTCGCCGGTGCGGCGCAACGCCATCCGGCGGATCATCGCGCTGTGCGCCCAGCAGCTGCCAAACATCAAAGTGAACGAGACGCCCAAGCCGTTCGGCGATATCTGGACCGCCAACGTGGCAGCGGTGTCGGCCGGCTCGGGCATGCCCGACGTGATCGTCGAGGATCGGCCGCAGCTGGCGCAGCGCGCTGCCGATGGCATTGATCAGAGCCTGCAAGACCTGGCGGAGCGCGACGGGATCGACGGCGCGCAGTTCTGGCCGTTCACCTGGCAGCAGACACTATACGAGAATAAGACCTACGGCATCCCCTACGAGACCGACGTCGTGGTGCTGTACTGGAACAAGAATGCGTTCAAAGAGGCCGGCCTTGATCCCGAGAAACCGCCAAAGACCTGGGACGAAGTGCAGCAGTACGCCGACAAGCTCGACAAAAAGAACGCCAGCGGCGGCTACGACCGCATCGGCTTCTTCCCGCTGATCCGCGCGGGCGCCGAGACTTGGGGCTACACCAATGGCGTCGAGTGGATCGGCAAAGACGGCAAGCCGCAGATCAACACCCCGCAGGCCGCCGAGACGGTCAGCTGGATCAAGCAGTGGATCGACCGCTATGGCGGCTGGCCGAAAGTGCAGGAGTTCCGCAGCCAGTTCGCCGCCCCGCCGCAAGACGAGTTCATGAGCGGCAAGGTGGCCATGATCGCCGACATCAACGGCTACGCCTCGTTCCTGAACTTCTTTCGGCCCAAGGTGCCCACCGCCAACGGCGAAAGCGCCAACCTCGACTGGGGCGTGAGCGACCTGCCGTACAAGACCGCCAAGGGCAGCACCAGCGGCGGCTTTGCGCTGTCGGTCCCCACCGGCGCCAAGAACAAAGACGCGGCGTGGGAGTTCATCAAGTGCGCCACCGGCCAGCAGGCCCAAGCCTCGTGGGCGCGCGACACCTACGCCATGCCGGCGAACCAGCAGGCCGCCAACGACCCGGTGCTCTTGGCCGATCCCAGCTGGAAGTTCTTTGTCGACGCCATGAGCTACAGCTCGGGCGGCACCTTCTACCCGGCCTACCCGAACTGGAAAGAGCAGCTCGAGCAGCGCTACGAGAAAGTATGGAGCGGCGCGCTGGCACCGCAGCAGGCGCTCGACGAGGCGCAGAAAGCTGTGGAGCAGGGCGGCAACCCCTAAGAAGTTGTTTGAAAAGGGTGGTTTGGAGGGACGAAGTCCCTCCAAGTAT
>CALLYN010000262.1 GCA_937858455.1 uncultured Kouleothrix sp. | reverse complement strand
TGCCGCTGCTGCTGCGCCGGCACGCCGCCGAGCAGCTCGGTCACGACGTGCCGGTGACCGGCGTGCCCTACTGGACCGACGCAGCCTCGCTGGCGGCAGCCGGCATCCCCACGGTGCTGTTCGGGCCGTGCGGCACGGGCGCGCACGCCGCCGAAGAATGGGTCGACCTTGAGAGCGTGCGCCAGTGCGCGGCGATCTACACGCGCGTGATCGAGTCGTTCTGCGCCTGACGCAGATACACGCCCGGCTGAAAGAGAAAGCAGGCACCCCATGGCCAAGATCACCCTGATCGGCGCGGGCAGCGTCGTGTTCACGCGCAACCTATGCAGCGACATCCTGCTCACGCCGGCGCTGCAGGGCAGCACGATCAGCCTGATGGACATCGACGCCACGCGGCTGGCGCAGGCGCGCGACCTGGTACAGGCGCTGATCGACACGCGCAAGCTCACGGCGCGCGTCGAGGCCACCACCGACCGGCGCGCGGCGCTGCAGGGCGCCGACTATGTGATCACCACATTCCAGCAAGGCGGCCTCGAGGCCTACGCGCTCGACATCGAGACGCCGCGCCGCTACGGCATCGAGCAGTGCGTCGGCGACACGCTCGGCCCCGGCGGGGTATTCCGCGCGCTGCGCACCATCCCGGTGCTGATCGAGCTGGGCCGCGAGCTTGACGCGCTGGCACCCGGCGCGCTGCTGCTAAACTATGTCAACCCAATGGCCGCAAACTGCTGGGCCTACGACCGCGCCACCGGGCGGCCGCACGTAGGCCTATGCCACAGCGTGCAAGGCACCAGCGAGATGCTGGCGCGCTGGATCGGCGTGCCCTACGAGCAGGTGGTGTTTCGCTGCGCCGGGATCAATCACCAGGCGTTCTTTCTCGAATTCCGCCGTGGCAGCGAAGACCTGTACCCGCGCCTCCGGCAAGCGATTGACGACCCGGCGATCTACGGCCAGGAGCCGGTGCGCATCGACATGATGAAACACTTCGGCTACTTCGTCACCGAGTCGAGCGGACACGCCAGCGAGTACGTGCCCTACTTCCGCAAGAGCGCCGCGATGGTGAACGACGAGCTGGCGCCACGCTTCGCCAACAGCAACGACGGCTGGTTCGACTACGGGCGCACCGGCGGCTACCTGCGCCACTGTGTCGAGCGCCAGGCGCAGGCGCAGGGCGAGTTCGCCGCGCTGATCGCCGGCAGCAAAACCCCGCCGGCCGAGCGCACCCACGAGTACGGCTCGCGGATCATCGAGGCGATCGAGATGAACCAGCCGCTGCGGATCAACGGCAATGTGCCCAACCGCGACCTGATTGCGAGCCTGCCGCCGGGCTGCTGCGTCGAGGTGGCCTGCCTGGTGGACGGCAGCGGCATCCAGCCGACGCGCGTGGACGGCTACCCGGCGCAGCTGGCCGCGCTCAACCGCACAAACATCAACGTGCAGGAGCTGATCGTCGAGGCGGCGCTCGGCGGCCGGCGCGAGGCGGTATATCACGCCGTCATGCTCGACCCGCTGAGCGCCGCAGTATGCACGCTACCGCAGATCCACGCGCTGGTGAGCGAAATGCTAGCCGAGCAGGCGCGCTGGCTGCCGCAGTTTTCGCACTGAGCCGCGACGAACATCAAGCGCCGCAGGCAAACGTGCCGCATTGAGAGGCCGAACAAGGCAACTGCGTACAATCACAGGAGTAGAACCCATGCTCGACACCACGCTCGCCATCCAAACCGAAACGCCGCTCGGCATGATCTCGCCGCGCCTGTACGGCCACTTCGCCGAGCACCTCGGCCGCTGCTGCTACGACGGCATGTGGCTCGGCAACCGCAGCGGCGATGTTCCGCTGCAGAACGGCTTCCGCGCCGATGTGCTGGCCGCGCTGCGCGCGCTGCCGGTGCCGCTGCTGCGCTGGCCCGGCGGCTGCTACGCCGACCACTACCACTGGCGCGATGGCATCGGCCCCGCCGCCGAGCGCCCGGTGCGCCTCGGCATGTCGTGCGGCCTGCAGGTGGAAGACGACAACAGCCTGGGGACGCACGAGTTCCTGTGGCTCTGCGCCCAGATCGGCGCCGAGCCCTACCTGGCGGGGAATGTCGGCAGCGGCACGCCGCAGGAGCTGTGCGACTGGATGGAGTACTGCAACACGGCGGTGCGCACCACGCTCGGCCGGATGCGCGCGGCCAACGGCGCGCCCGAGCCGTTCGGCGTGCGCCTGTGGGGAGTCGGCAACGAGAACTGGGGCTGCGGCGGCAACTACGACGCCGCCAGCTACGCGCGCGAGTATGTGCGCTACGCCACCATGCTGCGCCACGTCGACCCATCGGCCGAGCTGGTGGTGTGCGGCTACGACGACAGCTGGAACGCCGCGCTGCTGACGACGATCGGCCGGCATATCGCCATGGTCGACCACATCTCGATTCACTGCTACTGGGTGAACGGCGGCCCCGAGACCGAGTTTGGCGAGGCCGAGTACTACGCGCTGCTGGCCGAGGCCCACGCCACCGAGGCGTTTGTCGAACGCACCGCCGCGATCCTGCACGACGCCACCGGCGGCCTGCGGCGCGTCGGCATCGCGCTCGACGAGTGGGGCGTGTGGCACCCCGAGGCGCGCACCTGGGGGCCGAGCACCAGCCTGCCGCGCATGCCGGTGACGTACGAGCAGGCCAACACGCTGCGCGACGGGCTGGCGGCCGCTGTCGCGCTCGAAGGCTTCCATCGCCAGTGCGGCGTGCTCTCGATGGCCAACCTGGCCCAGGTGGTAAACGTACTTCAGGCGCCGGTGATGACCGATGGCGCGGCGATGTGGCTCACGCCCACCTACCACGCGCTGCGGCTGCATGCGCCGCACATCGGCGCCACCGCGCTGCCGGTCGCCGTCGAGCACGGCACCAGCCTAGACGACGGCGCCAGCGCGGTGAGCGCCTGCGCCTCGCGCTCGGCGGCCGGCCTGGCGGTAACGCTGATCAACCGGCACTACAGCCAGCCCGCCAGCGTGCGGCTGCGTTGCGGCGGCGCGTCCGGCGACATGGCCGGTCGCCCGGCCTGCGGGCAACTGGTTCGCCGCCGACGGTCGGATCCTTGCTCGAGCCGGAACCCAAGGCTCAGCCGCCGGCCGGCAGGCGAGGGGAATGCCTCCAATCGGCGAACGGTGCCCGAGGTGAAGGGCAACCGGATCGCCAGGCTGCCGCCGCGTCGACTTCCCCTAAGGTCAATATGCAAGGTGGCCATGAAGTGCTGGACTGCGAAGACGAACGCCGGAGGAAGCGATGATTTTCGAAACCAGGTTGCCTCACAATGACGCCGGATGTCTCTGCGGCTGTTCGCCGACGACCGTA
>CALLYN010000261.1 GCA_937858455.1 uncultured Kouleothrix sp. | reverse complement strand
TATCCAGGAGTGAACCGGCTCGACTACGATTTCAAAATCCATGGCGGCGTGTTCCCCTCGAATATTGCTTCGTGCAACTCCCGGCGCGTTGCCCAGTGGCTGAGCAAGGTGCTGCACCTCAAAAGCGCAGTCACCGCGCTGCCTGATGGGACGATCATCGGCTACGAACCCCTGGTGGACGACGTCGAGTCTTGGGGTGAGGACTTCCTCGGAATGCCTGAGGAGGCGGGCGCCCACGTGGTGATTCTCGCTCCGGACACGGTTCTGATGGCGAGTTCGGCGCCCGAGTCGGTCGCCAAGATGCAGGCTCGTGGCCTGAACGTGGTGCAGGTTGACATTTCCGAGTACGAGAAGCTCGAGGGCTGCGTCACCTGCTTGTCGGTACGCCTGCGCCACCCGGCAGGCTGAGCTCAGCTCCGCCACATCCAGCAGCGACTGCTCGCGGTCAAGCGGCGACTGCTCGCGGTCACGGGCGCGGCGGCAGCGTGGGCAGCGGGGTTGGGCCTTCCGGCACGGCGGGGGTTGGCGAGGTGGGCGAAGCGGCGCAGGCGGCCAGCGCCAGCAGCAGCACAAGCGCGCACGTGCGCACATACCAGGGCATAGCGATTCCTTGAAACAAAGCCTTCCCGGCTAGCTATGGTAGCACAAACTTCGGCAGAGCGGAGACATCACAGGCAAACTAGCGCATCACACCTGGCGATCGCGGCGCCTGAGCTGCCAGGCGGTGATGCCCAGGCACACCAGCATGTACAGCAGCAGAATGGCCCAGCGCGAGAGCAGATGCGCGGCGGTGAAGCTGTACTCGGCCTTGGGCACAGGCAGCAGGCCGAGCTGAAACGGCAGTTCGTTCAGGTTCGCGGTGGTGCCATAGGCGTCCATGGCCCAGCGGCTGATCGTAAACCACGAGAGCAGCCGCTGCAGGCTGTAGCCATCGCCGAGCGAGAAGATCACACCAGCGAACAGGATCTGCGGGATCAGCGCCAGCGGCACGACCGAGATCGCGCGGTCGGGGGTGGCCGCCGCCGCCGAGATCGCGAGCCCCAGCGCCAGCCCGGCCAGCGCCGTCAGCAGTGTGGTGATATACAGCTCGAGCCAGCCGGGCAGCATCACGCCGGCCGCCGGCAGCTGCACCTTCAGCCCCACCAGCCCGAGTAGCAGCGCGCTCTGCACCAGCACCAGCAGCAGCAGGATGGCGATCTTGGAAAGCACATACGGCGCGATACGCAGGTTCGCCAGCCGCTCGCGCCGAAAGATCGGCGCCTCCTTGGTGATCTCGCGCGCGGCATTGATAATGCCAAACCACACCGCCACGGTGGCCAGCATGAACAGCACCTTCTTGGCCTCGCTCGCGAAGGTCTTCTCGCCTACCAGGGCGTCGGCGCGCGCCACCAGCATCAGCAGCGCGCCGATGATCGGCGCCTGCAGCAGCAGAATGCCCAGGTTGCGCCGATCCTGCACGATCAGGTCGAGGTAGCGCCGCGCCAGGATCCCGAGCTGGCGCAGCGGCGAGACGCGCGGCGCACCGCCCGAGCCGCCGCCCGCGCCCGAAGCAACTGGCCCG
>CALLYN010000260.1 GCA_937858455.1 uncultured Kouleothrix sp. | reverse complement strand
CGGCCCGCCCAGCTCTCGGGCGGCCAGCGCCAGCGCGTGGCGCTGGCGCGCGCGCTGGTGAACCAGCCGCGCGTGCTGCTGCTCGACGAGCCGCTCGGCGCGCTGGATCTTAAGCTGCGCCAGCAGATGCAGATCGAGCTGAAGGCGATCCAGCAGCAGGTCGGCATTACGTTTGTGTATGTCACGCACGACCAGGAGGAGGCGCTGACGATGAGCGATCGGATCGCCGTGTTTAACCACGGCACGATCGAGCAGCTCGGCGCGCCCTCGGAGGTGTACGAGCACCCCGCCAGCGCGTTTGTGGCCGGCTTCGTCGGCATCTCGAACATTGTGCGCGGCGCGGCGGCGGCGGCGATCACCGGCGATGAGCACGCCTTCGCCATCCGCCCCGAGAAGATCCGCATGGCCGAGCCGGGCGCGCCGGTGCCGGGCGATATGTTCGCCGCCGCCGGGCACATCCGCGATGTCGTGTACCTGGGGATGCACACGCGCTACCAGGTGGAGCTTGACGGCGGCGGCGAGCTGACGGTGGTTGCGCAAAACCTCGACGGCGGCGCCGTCGACGCGCGCGCCGCCTACGGCCGGCCGGTTCGGCTGCTGTGGCCGCGCCAGCACACCCAGCGCATTGGCTGAGCATGCCGCGCCGGCGCGATGTATAATGGCGCTACCTGCCTCTGCCAGGCGAAATTGTAGCGTGTAAAGGCATTGCCGATGAGCAGCATACCAGCGCCCGCCCGCAACCTGCACTACCCCGAAAGCGATGGCAAGCCGATCGGCGAAACCGACCTGCACCGCGACTTGATGACCGACCTGATCTTTGCGCTCAAGTGGTTTCTGGCGAATGTCCAGGCGTATGTTGCCGGCAACCTGTTTGTGTACTTTGAAGAAGGCAACCCGCGCGCGGTTGTCGCGCCGGATGTGTTTGTGATCCTTGGCGCCGAGCAGCGCCGCCGCCGCACCTACAAGGTGTGGGCCGAGGATGGGCGCGTGCCCGCCGTGGTGATCGAGATCACGTCGAAGAAGACCAGCGCCGCCGACCGCGATATCAAGCCTGCGCTGTATGCCCGCCTTGGCGTGCAGGAGTACTTTTTGTTCGACCCATACGGCGATTACTTGGCGCCGCGCTTGCAAGGCTACCGCCTGGCGAATGGCGCGTACGCGCCGATCGATACCTTTCCGCTGCGCTGCGCAGTGCTGGGCCTCGAGCTGCGCGCCGAGGATCAGGCGCTGCGCCTGTATAACGCCGCCACCGGCGAGCGGCTGCCGATCTCCGATGAAGAAGTACTGGCGCGCCGCGCCGCCGAGGCCGCACGCCACGAGGCCGAGATCCGGCTGCTGGCCGAAACCGAGGCGCGCCTTGCCGCCGAGGCTCGCGCCGCCGAACAATCCGCCCGCGCCAGTGCCGCCGAGGCCGAGGTTGCGCGCCTGCGCGCGCTGCTGGGCCGGAAGGACGGCTAGCATACTCGAAGGAGCGACGTGCCGTGGCAGAAAGCGTAGCGCAACCATCACAAGCGGGCGGCGCGGCGCCCGGCCGCCGCATGGCAACCTACCTCTACCGCCGGCCGCGCCTCGCGCTGGCGCTGCTGCTCGCCCCGCCGCTGCTGTGGCTTGGCCTGGTGTATCTCGGGTCGCTGTTCGCGCTGCTGACCCAGAGCTTCTTTCACCTCGACGGCTTCACCGGCCAGGTGGTGCGTCGTTTCACGCTTGCCACCTACGCCGACCTGCTGACGCGCGCGAATCTCGATATCGCCGCGCGCACCGCCAGCATGGCCGCGCTTGTGACGCTGGCTGCGGCGCTGCTGGCCTTCCCGCTGGCATTCTACATGGCGCGCTACGCGACCCCGCGCGCCAGGGCGCTGCTGTACCTGGCCGTGACAATGCCGCTGTGGTCGAGCTACCTGGTGCGGATCTACGCCTGGAAGCTCATCCTCGCCAAAGAAGGCATCCTCACCTGGTTCTTCGCGCGTCTCGGGCTTGGCGGGCTGATCGATGGGCTGCTGAGCATCCCCGCGATCGGCGGGCCTTCGCTGTCGGTCTCTGCGATCGGCATGTTCCTGGCGTTTCTGTACGTCTGGCTGCCGTACATGATCCTGCCGATCGTCGCGGCGCTTGAGCGCGTGCCGCGCTCGCTCGTCGAGGCCTCGAGCGACCTGGGGGCGCGGCCGGCCGCGACCTTCCGCAATGTGATTTTGCCGCTGGCGTTCCCCGGCGTGGTCGCCGGCTCGATCTTCACCTTCTCGCTCACGCTCGGCGACTTCATCATCCCCGGCACGTTTGGCAACTCGAGCCTATTCATCGGCCAGGCCGTGCAGCAGCAGCAGGGCACCGCCGGCAACATCCCGCTGGCCGCGGCGTTCACGGTTGTGCCGATGGTGATCATGGCGCTGTACCTGATCGGCGCGCGCAGGCTTGGCGCGTTCGATGCGCTATAGAGGAGATTACGCGTGAGTGCACAGGCAACCCAGCCCCGCGCGCCGCTGCTGCTCAAGCTCGCCACTGCCTGCGTGCTGGCGTTTCTGTACGTGCCATTCCTGATCATTATTCTGTACGCCTTCAGCACCGAAGACGCGACGTTCACCTTCCCGCCGCCGGGCCTGACGCTGCGCTGGTTTGGCGTGGCCTGGGCGCGCGACGACGTGTGGCAGGCGATCAGCCTCTCGCTGCGCGTGGCGGCCGTCTCCACCACGGTGGCGCTTGTACTCGGCACGCTGGCCGCGATGGCGGTGTACCGCAGCGCGTTCTTCGGCCGCGAGGCGATCTCGTTTCTGCTGCTGCTGCCGCTGGCGCTGCCCGGCATTGTCACCGGCATCGCGCTGCGCTCGGCCATGAGCCTGGCCGCGCTGCCGTTCAGCTTCTGGACGATCGTGCTCGGCCATGCGACCTTCTGCGTAGTGGTGGTGTACAACAATGTGCTGGCGCGCTTCCGCCGCACTTCGGCCTCGCAGATCGAGGCGTCGATGGACCTGGGCGCCACCAGCTTTCAGACATTTCGCTACGTGGTGTTGCCAAACATTGCTACCGCGCTGCTTGCCGGCGGCATGCTGGCGTTCGCACTCTCGTTCGACGAGGTGATCGTCACCACGTTTACCGCCGGCCAGCAAGAAACGCTGCCGATCTGGATTCTCAGCCAGCTGGTGCGCCCGCGCAACCGCCCGGTGACAAACGTGGTGGCGGTGTTTGTGATCGCCGCGACGTTTCTGCCGATCCTGCTGGCCAACCGGCTCACCCAGGATACCACCGAGGTCGCCGGCGGCGGCAAGTAGCGCGGCCTGGCACCAGGTGGGCTAGCGCTCTGCGTCGCCCTGGCCCAGCCGCGACGACGCCAGCAGCCCCAGCAGCGCGAATACCAGCCCCACCGTGAAGGTGGCGAAGAAGCCGGCGCGCTCGACCAGCCAGCCGCCCAGCACCGGCACAAACGTCGCCGCGCCCAGCAGCGTATTCGCCAGCCCCATATACGTCGGGCGCTCGTCGTCGGGCGCGATCTCGAGCAGGTAGGTGTTTGCGGCCATGTTGCTGCCGTCGTTGGCCGCGCCGCTCGCCAGAAACACCAGCCCGATCGCCAGCATAAGCCCGCCGCTGCCCATCCCCAGCCGCGTGGCTACGATCGGCCCGGCCAGCGCGAGCACCGGCGGCAGCACCAGCAACATTCCGCTCAGCACCACCAGCCTGCGGTTGCCGCTGCGGTCGCTCACGCGGCCCCACAGCAAGTTCGAGAGCGCGCCGGTGATGGCGCGCACCGCCAGAAACAGCCCGGCGGCGCTCGTCGGCAGCCCCAGCGCCTCGGTGGCGTAGACCATATAGAACGGCTCGGCGATCTGGCCTACGCGCGTCAGGATGCGCGAGATAATAAACCAGCGGTAGTTGGCGTGCTCGCGAATAATCGCCGGCGCGCGCCGCAGCCCCTCGATCACCCGCAGCCGCGCGCCCGGCTGGGCCTGCACCGGCTCGTCGATCAGCGCGAACGACAGCAGCCCGCTGCCGATCCCCAGCAGGCCGAGCGTCGCCAGCACGCCGTAGTTATTCGGAAAGCCGAGCGGGGCGTTGTCGTTCAGCAGCCAGCGCGCCAGCGGCCCGACGATCAGAAAGGTGAGCAGGCCGCCGAGCAGCTGGCGCGTGCCGAAGAAGCTGCCGCGCTGCCGGGGTGGTATCACTTTCGCCACAACGTCTTGAAACGCCAGCGTCGAGGTGCCGCCGCCCAGGTTGAAGATGCTGAAGCTGGCGACAATCAGCCACAGGCTGACGCTGGGCGAAAACATGTCGGCGCCGAAGATGGCCGCCAGCAGCACCAGGTAAGCCACCACACGCGCCACGGCCGCGCGCCGGTACAGCGGCAGCTTAGCGGCCATGCCCTGAATGCGCCCGCCGACCAGCAGCTGCGGCAGCAGGTAGCCGCCGGTCTGCAGCGCCGGCAGCAGCCCCACCAGCACCAGCGAGCCGCCAAGCTCGCGCACCAGCAGCGCCAGCACCACGTTCGCGCTCAGCATCGCCTCGCCAAGCGTAAAGAGCACGCCGTTGGCAACGCCAAGGCGGAAGTTCCGGCGCATCGTGGCGGGCGAGGTCGCCGCGGGCGCGGGATGTGGTTGAGTAGACATTGCCTGATTATACGGGAGAACCTGGCGTGCGCTGTTCGCCGCCGATCTACGCGCGCGCTACATCGCGCCTGCGGTTATGGCCAACGCTCTTCGCCTGATCACTTGCACGTTGCCGGGGGTTTGGTGGCGGCATCGCCGCCTGCGAATTTCTTCCTTGGGCTGAACACGTGCTGTATTGCGGGGGTTCGCGGGCGGCGAAGCCGCTCCCGAATTTCTTTGTGTGATGCCCTGCCCGGCTTCGCCGGGCAGGGCATCACAACAAGAATGCTAGTTATTGCGCGGGGGATGTCGCTCGGCGGGCATGGAGTGCAAGTCGCCGCGCGGGGAATGCAAGTCGCCGGGCGGGGGATGTCGCTCGGCGGGCATGGAGTGCTAGTCGTGGCGCGGGGAATGCAAGTCGCCGCGCGGGGAGTGTCGCTCGGCGGGCATGGAGTGCAAGTCGTGGCGCGGGGAATGCAAGTCGCCGCGCGGGGGATGTCGCTCGGCGGGTGCGCGCGGTTTGTTTGTGTGCGCCTTTGTGCCTCTGTGGGCGCTGCCGAAATCCGTACCGTCCATGAAAGTATTGATTACGAGGTTGCTGGTGCGCTGCCCGGTGGCTCGGTGCTTGCAGGCATTGCACGGGCCTGGGTTAGCGCGGCATCAAGCTCGTCCAGGCGCGGCGCCTCGGGCTCAAGCGTGCGTGCGGCGGCGATTTCGGCCTCGGCCATGTTGAGTTCGCCCAGGTCGATCAGCGTACCTGCGCGGTTGCGGCGCCACATTGCAACATCGGGCTGAAGCGCGATGGCTTGCTCAAAGGCTGCCAGGGCTGCCGCTTTGTCGTTGGCGTCTCCGTGGGCATTGCCCAGGCGGTTATAAGTGTCGGCGAGGTACGCGCGCAGGTCATCCCACCCGACGCCAGGGGTCGCAGCGAACTCTGGCGCGAGCAGGGCCGCGCCGGCCTCGGCGGCGGCCTGCCACAGCTGTACATCGTTGGATTGTTCGGCGGCCTGGTATGCCTGCTGGTAGCGTTCAAAAGCGCGCTGCAATTCCGCAACGCGCGACATTTGGCCCGAGCGCAGCCAATCTAATCCATCGAGGCGCTGGCGCAGTCCTTCGGCCAGATCGCGGTTGCCCGATTGCTCGGCCTGGCGGATCTGTGTTTCGACAAAGGCAGTAAAGCTGCCTTCTAGCTCCGGCGGTAGTGATTGCCAGAAGCCGGCTAGAGCATCCTGATTGCCGACGGCGATGAACGCCTGGAGCAGTTTGTTCAGGCTGGCTTGCGCGCGCTGCTCGTGATGCGCTGCCAGGAATGCCTCGAACTCTTCGCGAAGCTGCGCGTCGGCGTCGAGGGCGCGGCGTAGGCTTGCTTCGTCGGTGGCGCCGGCGGCCACGAGGCGGGCCGCGAGGCCGTCGGGAAGCGTGACAGATGCTGGCTCGGTTGTGTCGGCGGGGCGCGTTGAGGCTGAGGCGTGCCCCTGGCGGGCCTGCGCGATGAGCTGATCGATTTGAGCAAGCAGCTCGTGGATCCCACGCGCGCGAAAAAGCTCGCGTGCGCGCTCGAGATAGCCAAGCGCCTCGGCATGCTTGCCGCGCTGCAGCAGGGCGATACCGTAGTTGCCAAGATCGGCGCCTTCACCATACACATCGTCGATTTCACGGCGTATATGGAACGCTTGATCGAGCAGCTGCTCGGAAGCTTGCACATTGCTATCGAGCAGCAAGCGGCTTTGTGCCGCGAGCACATTCGCTTCGCCGAGACGATCGCCAATCTCGCGGTAGAGGGCGAGGGCCTGCGTGTAGCTGGTCAGCGCGGCATCGCGATCATCTCGAAACTGCTGGACATCGCCGATCGCCTGGAGCACATTCGCTTCGCCGAGATTTGCGCCAATCTCGCGGTAGAGGGCGAGGGCCTGCGTGTAGCTGGTCAGCGCGGCATCGCGATCATCTCGAAACTGCTGGACATCGCCGATCGCCTGGAGCACATTCGCTTCGCCGAGACGATCGCCAATCTCGCGGTAGAGGGCGAGGGCCTGCGTGTAGCTGGTCAGCGCGGCATCGCGATCATCTCGAAACTGCTGGACATCGCCGATCGCCTGGAGCACATTCGCTTCGGCCGCGCGATCATGGAGGCGCCGTGCTGCCGCCAGCGCGTGTTGTAGGCGCTCCGATATCGCTGGCAATCTTTGTTCACCGGTGAGCGTCCAGTAGTTGCCAAGCCGGCCCGTGGCCTGGGCGCTCAGGCAGCTGCGTTCAGTTTGTTCATTTGTGTACCCCCAGTCGAGGAAGCGGCGCCAGTTGGGCTGCTCGATCGCGAGTAGCTGGCGCCCTTCGGCGGCTTTGCCATGCCCGCTGATCTGTGTATCGACATCGCCGATAAAGCGATGGAAATATTCCAGCGCAGCTGGGGCATACTGGTCAAGCAATCCGGGCTGCTGGTGCCCTTCGGCATACCAGCGAGCCGGCTCGGGTAGAATAAAGCGCTGATACACTGTGTGGTCATCAGCCGCTGCTCCGAATGCGAGAGGGTCTTCACGCCGCTCGGCCAGGGCATAGCGTGTCAACGTCTCTAGAAGGTCAACACCTTCGGTGCCAAGAATGGCGCGGGCCGCCGTGCGGCTAAGCCCGGCTGGGAACAACGCTAGCACTGGCAGCAGCTGCTGTGCCGCCAAAGGTAGAGCCTGATATGACAGGTTAAGCGTTGCTACCAGGCTGGTCTCGCGATTAGCTTGCTCGCCCTGGTACTGCATTGGAACGTGTGGCTGCTTGCGAAGCTTCTGAACCAGGCCGGCGATGCCGCAGCCTTGCTGCTGCAGATAGGCGGCGGCCAGGCGTATGGGGAAAGGGTAGCCGTCGAGCAGCTGCAGCAGCTCGGGCAGCGCTGCGCGATCAACGTCGGTAAACTTGCCCCAGCTATCCGGCGGCGCGTAGCTGCGAAATGCAACAAAGGCTTCTTCGGGCACGAGCCGGGGTAATAGAATGGTGCGATGGACAATCTGCTGTGTAACCGAATGCCGGCTTGTCAGCAGCAGGCGCAAGGCGCGTGTACCTAGCAGCTGCCGAAGTATATCCGTGAGGCCCGTGGGGTCGGCCTCGATCAATGCGTCGACATCGTCGAGGATGAGTAGCATATGCAGATCGCGCAGTGCCTGGGCCAGCGCGATGTTACTTTCGGCGATTTTCGCCTGGTCGCCAGCTACAATGTGCGCCTGGTCGGTCAGGGCGCGAGCAATCGCACCGCGCGCATCGGCGGCACGCTGCACAGCGCGCAGCTCCACTAGCACCACGCCGTCGGGCCAGCGCGCGCGCTCGTGCTGCCAGCGGCCGGCAGCCTCGGCGAGGGCGGTTTTGCCCATGCCGCCAAATCCGGTAATACTGACGCAGCGGTGGCTGCGCAACAGCCCGGTGATATGGTGAATTTCGCGCTGGCGCCCAACAAAGATTGCGCCGCGTGGCTCGTTCGAAAGATTCGTGCGCTCATTCCACGGCGGCCGGCGAAAGCGAGCCTCGCCCTGAGGAAGATCGCGCGCGAGCGGCGCTGCGTGAGCCTGATCATTGTCTGGAAGCAGCCGGAACTTGAGCGCCTCGGCAAGGTTCACCGGCTGCAGGGTGTGCGGATCGAGGATCTTCCGCAGCGCGTCGTCCGAGCGCACTGCCTGAACTGCCCGATCAAAAGCCTCCTGCACACTGCGCCCGCTCAGCAGTACACTGTAGAAGCAGCGAGCGAGCGCTTGCGCCGCAAGGTCGAGGATGGCGTCGTCGGCATTGATTGCGACGACATGCGCAACGCCGCGCCCGATCAAAGCTGCGGCGAGACCTTCCGAGTGGCAGGCGCTGAGAAACGCCAGGCGACATGGATGCGGGCCAAGCAGAGCGCCAAGCTCGGCGGCATCGACCAGGCGGGCGGCGCCAAGGTCGGCAGTGTCTTCAAGCACAAGCGCGGCGCCATCGGCGCTCCCGGCACCGTGGCCGCTGAAATGTACAAGGTCGAAGCTGCCCTGCACACTGCCAAAGGCGCGGCCAAGCGCCTCGGTGGTGGCGATCTCGGTCTGGATATCGATGGCGACTGGCGTGTCGGCAAGTTTGCACGCCTCGATAATCCCTTCAAGCTCGCGCACAGTATTCAACGGTTGGATCGGCAAAGCCTCGCCTTCGGCCCGGCGCTGCACAAGTGGCGCTGCGATCAGGGCGAGCATGCGTAAAGGGCGGGTGCTGGCCTGTGTGCTCATACTGCCTCTGCTTGATATTAGCGAGTCATGTGGCGCAGCCAGGCTTCGATCTCTTGCGTGCTCTGAACACGCGAAAGATTAAGCTCGGGCTGATCGGGTCGGAACAGCGTGACATCGGGGATAATGCCGCGCTTGTGCAACGCGCGCGCCCAGCCATAGATCATGCCGGCCAGTGTCACGATATTGATGATTGCGTCGGCGGCATCGCCGGCCTGCTTGACAACGGCAAAGATCGCGTCGATCGTGGGGTCTTTTTTTTCGGCGATTTGTACCGTAGCCACGGTTTGCAGCGAAGCGATCAGCGTCTCACGATCGCTCGCCGGCAGAGAAGCCGGAAGTGTAACGCGGAATGGTGTGAGCTGTTCCATGCGACGGCTCCTTGTATTCACGACAAACTGTGTTGTCGGCGCTATCGGTCATTGTATCCTTAAGTACGTCTAGAAAGGTTGCGACGTTGCGCGATCTAAACGCATACCGTTGCATGGCTGCGTGGTCGCGGCGCCCTGGCAGCGGGGTTGTGAAATATCCTGTTTTTTACTAAACGCACCAAAGAGAATTTTTAGTATATGCGGCGGGCCAGCTTGGTACGCTGTGAGCGCAGCGAAGCACCACGCGCGGTTGCAAGAGTTTCTTCCTTCGGCTGAACAGGTGCTGTATTGTGGGGGTTCGGGGGCGGCGAAGCCACTCCCGAATTTCTTTGTGTGATGCCCTGCCCGGCTTCGCCGGGCAGGGCATCACAACAAGAATGCTAGTTATTGCGCGGGGGATGTCGCTCGGCGGGTGCGGAATGATTGTCGCCGGGCGGGGAATGCAAGTCGCCGGGCGGGGAATGCAAGTCGCCGGGCGGGGAGTGCAAGTCGCCGGGCGGGGAGTGCTAGTCGTGGCGCAGGGAATGCAAGTCGCCGCGCGGGGGATGTCGCTCGGCGGGCATGGAATGATTGTCGTGGCGCAGGGAATGCAAGTCGCCGCGCGGGGGATGTCGCTCGGCGGGCATGGAATGCAAGTCATGGCGCGGGGAATGCAAGTCATGGCGCGGGGAATGCAAGTCGCCGCGCGGGGGATGTCGCTCGGCGGGCATGGAGTGCAAGTCGTGGCGCGGGGAATGCAAGTCGCCGGGCGGGGGATGTCGCTCGGCGGGCATGGAATGCAAGTCATGGCGCGGGGAATGCAAGTCGCCGCGCGGGGAATGCAAGTCGCCGGGCGGGGGATGTCGCTCGGCGGGCATGGAGTGCTAGTCGTGGCGCGGGGAATGCAAGTCGCCGCGCGGGGGATGTCGATCGGCGCCGCGCAATGGTGGCCCGCTTTGTGCAGCGCCAAACCCCGCAAACTATGATAGAGTCACACCATGCCTACTACGATGATTGGAGCCGCCGTGACGAAGCATATGCGGGTGATGCTGGAAATCGGGCCGAGAGGCAAGAAGGTTGTGGCGGTGGCGCCGGATTGGCCCGGCCTCGCGCGCGGGGCGGCGACCGAGCAGGACGCGATTGAGCGCCTGCGATCCTACGTTCCGCGCTATGCGGCGGTGGCCGAGCTGGCCGGGATGCTGGCCAAGTTCGCGGCGATCAGCGGCGTCGAGGTCGCCGAGCGCTATCCCGGCACTGGCTCCACCGACTTCTGGGGCATCTCGTTCGGGTTTTCGAGCATCGACCAGCAGGCCGTGCCGGGCGCGGCGCTCGAGCGCGAGCTGAGCCTGATGCGCGCGAGCTGGGCGTTTTTCGACGCTGTGCGCGCGCGCGTGTCGGCCGAGATGCAGCGCGGCCCGCGCGGCGGAGGGCGCGATCGCGACCATATCGTTCGCCATACGTTTGCCGCAGAGCAGGACTGGGCGAGGAAGCTGGGCGTGCTCACGCCTGCCGAGGCAATGCTCACCGCCGAGGGGTTGAGCGCGCACCGCGACGCCTATTGCGGCGCCATTCGCGCGCTGCATGCCCAGGGCAAGCTGGCCCGCACGTGGCCGCTGCGCTACCTCATCCGCCACACCGTGTTTCACACGCTCGATCACGCCTGGGAGATGCAAGACAAAGATCTGAGCGCCAAGCCAGCCTGAGGCTACGCGCGCCCGCGACGATGCTTATCGTCGCACAGCACACCACACCCAACGCAAACATCGCACCAAATTTGGTATGATATGCTTTTCAAATTCAGGACAAACGCGGTCGCCTGCGCTATCGGCTCCTTCTGCCTGCGGCAGCATGGTACTTCGCTTTCGTTTGTGCTGAGATGTTGGCGCTTTGCGCCAACATCTCAGCACCATCCATGAAAAAGTACCGCTCTGCCGAAGCGCGAAGGCCGCAGGGGAAGCGCCGCGTACATTCTGTGAGCTACCGACAACAGGAGAACGAGACTATGAGCAGCGCGTGGATGGAATTCAAGGCCGAGGTGATTGCCCAGTACCAGGAGCAGAAGGCCATGGCCGAGGCAGCCTTGGGCCGCGTCGACGACGAGGCATTTTTCACTCAGCTGAAAGAAGGTGGCGACGATCACACCAACAGCATTGCGATCCTGGTCAAGCACATCGGCGGCAACTTCATCTCGCGCTGGACTGATTTCCTGACCAGCGATGGCGAGAAGGCCGATCGCCAGCGCCCGCGCGAGTTTGTGCACGAGGGCGGCGACACCCGGCAGCAGATCATGGCCCGCTGGGATGCCGGCTGGCAGCGCCTGTTCGCCACGCTCGAGGCGCTCACCGACGACGACTTTGCCCGCACGGTCTACATTCGCGGCGAGGCGCACAGTGTCGTGAAGGCCATCCTGCGCAACCTGCTCCACGCAACACATCATATTGGCCAGATCGATCTGCTGGCGACGGCGCTGCACGATCGGGAAGGCGCGGCCTGACGCTGAGCGTGGCAGGCTCGCAACTTTGCGCGAGCGGAAATGTTTGCGGATGCAACAAACTGCGGCGCGAGGGAGTGCTCCTCGCGCCGCGTAACTGCGATAGGAAGTGTGCCGGCGGTCACGCGCCCGCGCCGTCGCCGCTCAGCCGGAACGGCGCGATCTGCGCGGCGATTGCGGCAGGAACGCGCCCGCTGATGCGCGTGCCGTCGGCCTCGTACTGCTCGGCATCGACGACGCCGCGCTGGTGCCACAGCGCCACTAGGTCGTTGCGCTTGTAGGGGATGAACGCCTCGATCGGGCGCATGCGCTGGCCCAGCGTCTCCTCGATCCGGCCCAGCAGCGCCTCGAGGCCCCAGCCGCGCTGCGCCGACACCGCCACGTAGTCGTCGGGCAGCCCCAGCTCGCCGGCCAGCCGCCCAACCTCGCGCTCATCCACGCCGTCCATCAGG
>CALLYN010000259.1 GCA_937858455.1 uncultured Kouleothrix sp. | reverse complement strand
CGGGCGGCCGCCCTCTGCCGCGGGGCACGGGGGCGCGCAGCCCCCGAAAGCCCTCATACGGAGAGCGAGCGCGCGCAGCCCCCGAAATCCCTCATACAGAGAGCGAGCGCGCGCAGAACAGCGCCGTCAGGTAGCCCTTGACGATCCGCCCGCCGTAGTCGGCGCGCATCAGCCCGGCGATCTGCTCAAACAGGCGCGCCCGGCGATCCGGCGGCAGGCTGCGGTGGTCGGAGTAGGTGCTCAGCAGGGCAATATAGCTCTCGACATCGTACGCCTGCTGCCAGATGTAGCGGCGCGCGGCCACCGGGCCAAACAACCCCGACTCCTCGATCTCGATCTGCTCGGGTGCCGGCTGATCCTCCGGCGGCATGCGGGCGCCGTGGTACACGTGCCCGGGGAAAGCCTCCTGGTAGAACGGCTCGGTGGCCTCGAAGAAGCCGCCGCTATCGGGCACATCCACGTGCTTGTTCCAGCACAGCGCCAGCGTGCCGCCCGGCGCGAGCACCTCGGCGGATTTGCGGTAGCGCACCGCCGGCTCAATCCAGTGAAAGGCCGTGGCCGAGAACACCAGGTCGAACGTGCCGGGCGCGAGCGGCCAGCTCTCAAAGGTGCCGGTAACGATCTCGACGCCCGCGAACCCAGCCAGCTTCTGGCGCGCCACCGCGGCCATGCTCGCGCCCAGCTCAATCGCGGTGACGCGGTAACCCCGCCGCGCCCACGGCAGCGTCACCTGCCCGGTGCCCGGGCCGATCTCGAGGATGTGCCCGCCCGGCGGCATGCCCGACAGGGCCACGATATCGTCGAGCATCGCCGGCGGGTAGCCCGGCCGGGCCTGGTCGTACAGCAGCGCGTCCTCGTCGAAGGTTGCGCGGAGCTGGCGGCGCCTGGCTTCTGTGTCTATGTCGTCTTGTGCCATGCGGGAGTTTATCCTTTTGATTGTGCGGGCGGCAATACGCCGCGCGTGCGATGGCGGTCGACATATTGATTGTAGGCGCGGCATCGTGCCGCGCGTGTGGGATGGCATCGACATATTGATTGTGCGGGCGGCATCGTGCCGCGCGTGTGGGATGGCGGGCGGCACAATGCCGTGTATGCCGGCCCGTACGCCCACGCCGGTGTTAATTGTAGGCGCGGCATCGTGCCGCGCGTGTGGGATGGAATGCGCAATTGTCGGCGGCACAATGCCGCGTATGCCGGCCCGTACGCCCATGCCGGTGTTAATTGTAGGCGCGGCATCGTGCCGCGCGTGTGGGATGGCGTCGACATATTGATTGTGCGGGCGGCATCGTGCCGCGCATGTGGGATGGAATGCGCGATGGCGGGCGGCAATGTATGCCGCGTATGCCGTCCCGTACGCCCACGCCGGTGTTAATTGTAGGCGCGGCATCGTGCCGCGCGTGTGGGATGGCGGTCGACATATTGATTGTGCGGGCGGCATCGTGCCGCGCGTGTGAGATGGAATGCACGATTGCGGGGGCACAATGCCACGCCTACGCGCCGCCGATCTCGAAGCCAGCCAGGTGCTCGAGCGCCTTGACGAGCGCGTGGTTGCCTTCGGCGCCGAGGCCCTGGGCCTGCAGCGTGCGGTAGAGCTGGAAGATCAGGCTGGTGCCCGGCAGCGGCACCCCCAGCTTATCGGCGGCCGCCAGCACCAGCCGGACGTCCTTCTGCTGCAAGTCGATCGTAAAGCCGGGCCGCCAGTCGCGCGCGAGCACCTGCGGGCCGCGGTTGCTGAGCATCCAGCTGCCGGCCGCCCCGCCCACCACTGCCGCCAGCGCCTTCTGCAGGTCGACGCCGCCGGCCTGGGCGAACAGCAGCGCCTCGGCCGCAGCCAGCATGTTGCCGACCACCAGGATCTGGTTCACCAGCTTCACCGTCTGGCCCGCGCCGGTGCCCCCAACGTGCGTGATCGTCTTGCCCATGGCCTGAAATACCGGCATGGCGCGCTCGACATCGGCCGCGTCGCCGCCGACCATGATGCTGAGCGTGCCCCTGGCCGCGCCCTCGCTGCCGCCGCTCACCGGCGCGTCGAGCAGGTGCACGCCGCGCTCGGCCAGCTTTCCGGCGATCGCCTCAGTGGCCTGCGGGCTGATCGTGCTCATATCGATCACCAGCGCGCCGGGGCGCAGCCCCTCGATCGCGCCGCCCGCGCCCAGCAGCACCGCCTCGACATCGGGGGTATCGCTGACGCACGATATTACAATATCGCTCTGCGCGGCCAGGTCGGCCGGGCCGCGCGTGGCCGTGGCCCCTTCTGTGGCCAGCTCGTCCATGCGCGCGGCGGTGCGGTTCCACACCCGCAGCTCGAAGCCGGCCTTCAGTAGGTTGCGGGCCATGCCGCGGCCCATGATCCCCAGGCCAATAAAGCCGATGCGCTCTGTCATGGTTCCTCCCTTGGGTTTGCTCGTGCACGTGGCGGATGCGCGCCAGTATAGAGGCGCGCCTGCCTCTGGTCAAGCCAGGGCGCGTTGACAGAAGTTCGCGCCTCGGCTATATTTTATAAAATATCAAACAATAGACCGGCGGCATATATGCCGCGACTACTGCTATGGCCGAAACGACAGGCTACCGAACCAAGCGCGACGTCGCGGTCGAGCTGCTGCGCGAGGCGATCGTCGGTGGCGAGCTGGCGCCAGGCACGCGGCTGGTGCTCGAAGAGCTCAGCCAGCGCTACAGCGTGAGCATGACGCCGATCCGCGAGGCGCTCTCGATCCTCGAGAGCGAGGGCCTGATCGTGCAGCACCCGCATCGCGGCGCGACGGTGGCCGCGCTCGATCGCGAGGAGCTGCTCGAGCTCTACGCCATCCGCTCGGCGATCGAGGCGCTGGCGGCGCTGCATGGCGCGCCACGGCTGGCCGACGCCGACACGGCCGAGCTTGACCGGCTGCTGGCCGCGCTCGAGGCCTTCGTGGGCGGCTGGCAGGGCTTTCTGGATATCGACATGCAGTTTCACCGGGTGATCTACCGCGCGGCCGGCAGCCGGCGCTGGATGGAGACGATCGAGGCGCTGTGGCGGCGCTGCCGGCGCTACATGCTGGCCGGCGCATCGGCCAGTGGCGCCGCGACGCTGCACGCCGATCACCGGGCCATTCTGGCGGCCTGCCGCGCCCGCGACGGCGCGGCGGCGGCCGAGGCGGTGCGCGCGCACCTGAAGTTCTCGGAGGCGCGCCTGCTGGAGCAATGGGGCCAGGGATGACGCGCCGCACATTCGCGATCGTTTCGCTGATCCTCGTGACGGGCATCTGGGGCAGCGCGTTTACCGTCACGAAGGCTGCGGCCCTGCCGCCGGCGCTGCTGGCGCTGCTGCGCTTCGGCCTGGCCTCGCTGGTGCTGCTGCCGCTGGCGCTGGCGCGCCGCAGCCCCACCGCCCGACCCATCCGTGGCGCCCGCGAGTGGTTGATCGTCGCCACGATGGGACTGTGCGGCTTCACGCTGTTTCAGGCCGGCGCGAACTATGCGCTGGCGTACACGACCGCCACGCAGGGCTCGCTGATCCAGAGCGTCATCCCGGTGGCGACGATGGCGCTGGCGCTGCTGGTGCTGAACGAGCGCCCGACCGTGCGGCGGATCGCCGGCATTGTGCTCTCGCTGCTCGGCGTGGCCGTGCTGGTGCTTGCCGCCGCGCCCAGCGAGCACGCCAGCAACCCGCTGCTCGGCGGCGCGATCATGCTCGGCTCGGTGCTGATGTGGGCCGCCTACACCGTGCTGGCCAAGCAGCTGGTCGGCGTCGACATGCTGGCCGTCACCGCGTACAGCAGCATATTCGGCACGCTGTTCCTCGTGCCGCTGGCGCTGGCCGAGTCTTACGGGCAGGCGCCGCCGGCGATCTCGCCGCAGGGCTGGCTGGCGGTGCTCTACCTCGGGCTGCTCTCGTCGGCCGTGGCCAACCTGGTGTACAACCGCGCGCTGACGCTGCTCGACGCCAGCCAGGCGGCCGCGTTCATCAACCTCGTGCCGATCATTGGCGTGGTGGTGGCGGTGGCCTTTCTGGGCGAGCCGATCCTGCCGCTGCAGCTGGCCGGCGGCGCGGTGGCGCTGGTGGGCGTGTGGCTGGCGACCTGATAGGCGAGGGAAGGTGGCGAGGGTCGACTTTGCACAGGCCCTTGGTGGCACTTCGGACTTGTAGAGTGAGACCATGCGAACACTATGCCAGACGGTCGGCGCGCAAACGAGCTTCGTCATTGCCGATCTCGACCCAGCCTATCACCAGGCCGCTCGCGATCTCGTGTACACCCCTACCCCCGATGGCTTTGCCAAGACCTACCCGGCGGATACCCCGGGCCTCGAGCACATCTACCGCAATTTTGCGCAGTGGGCCGAGCCAATGATTTTGCAGACCGCCCAGGCCGTGCCGGTGCCGTGGGAGCAGGCCCTGCACGCTTTCCTTGAGCGCATCGCGGGTGAGCCGCTTGATTGGTGGCTGGGCGGCAGCGCTGCGCTGGCCGTTCGCGGCCTGCCAATCACGCCTCGCGATTTCGACCTGATTGTTGACGACGCAAGCGCGCAGCGGCTGGGGGCGCTCTTAGCGGGCCATCTGATCGAACCAGTTTTGCCGGTGCAGGGATGGTTCTGTAATTGGTGGGGGCGCGCATTTTTGCACGCGCGGTTCGAGTGGGTTGGCGGCGCCGATGCACGGGCCGACCAGCCTGAGGTTAGCGATTTTGGCCCCGTGGCGGCACAGCGCCTGGAGACGGTACTGTGGTATGGGCAGCCCATTCGCGTGCCCCCGTTGGAGCTACAGCTTGAGGTGAGCATCCGGCGCGGTCTGCACGAGAGGGCAGCACTGATTCAACAGCGCCTGAGCACTGCTCGCCACACCAACTCCGTGTGATCGCTTTCGGCGTGTGCTGCCCTGCCCGGCGAAGCCCGGCAGGGCAGCACACGCCGAGATTTCGGGGCGGCATTGCCGCCCCCGAACCCCCGCCATACTTCGAGCGATTGAACCTACGGCGCCGCCACAAAATCATCGACAAAGTAGCGCGCGCTCAGGCGCTCGCCGCTCACGCGCTCCAGCGTCGCGTTCCAGGGCAGCTGCGCCCCCAGCCCGAACAGCTCGCGCAGCAGCTCCCCGGCCGCCGGGCTATCGACCAGGCGGCCCTCGGGGGTGCGCGCGGCGATCGCGTGGCTAAGCTGGCTGGCCGTCAGCTCGCCCAGAATGTAGTTGTGGTAGTACACCGGCGCAATCGCCAGGTGAATCTTCGCGGCCCAGTCGGGCTCGTCGCGCCCGTCGGGGCGCTGCACCATCTGGAAGCGCTCGACCAGATCCCACCACAGCGCGTTCAGATCGGGCCGGCGCGGGTCGGCGTAGAGCGCGCGCTCGAAGTGCACCATCACCAGCCCCCAGCGCAGAAACACCAGCTGCGCGACGCGCTGCTCGTCGCGCGCCGCCGCCGCCACACCCCGCACTGTCGCCTCGTCGAGGCCGCGCACGCGCGCCAGCCACTCGGGGTTGATCGCCAGGCGGCCCATCAGCATGGCGATCGCCTCGGTGGTGTTGATATGCGCGGCGGTGCGCAGCAGGTACGGCAGATCGGCGCCCAGGTAGGTGTCGTACACCGCGTGGCCAAGCTCGTGCAGCAGCGTATCCATCCAGCGGGCGTCGGGGCGCAGGTTGCACAGCACGCGCACGTCGTCGCTCAGCCGGTCGATATGCGTGCAGAAGGCGTGCTGGTCTTTGTTATCGCGCTCGAACAGATCCGAGCGCGCCAGCACGACGCGCACCTCTAGCCCGATGCCGTCGAAGGTGCGCGTTGCCAGCGCCAGCAGATCCTGGCTGGCGAACAGGCCGTCGAGGTCGGCCGCGCCGGTGCGCGGCGCCTCCTGGAAGAACGGATCGCTGTAGTGCCAGGGGCGCAGCTCGGCCAGCGGCACGTGGCAGCGCTCGGCCAGCGCGGCGTCGAGCTGGCGCTTCAGCGCGCGGAACGGCTCGCGCGTGCGGGCTTCGAGGTCGTCGAGCAGCGCGAACAGCTCGGCCTCGTCGATCTCTTGCAGCGCCAGCGACTTGGCGTAATAGTCGCGGAAGCCGAGCGCGCGGGCGCTGGCGTTGCGCAGCTCCACCAGCTCGAGCAGGCCGGGGCGTGCAGCCGGGCCGATCTGCTTGCTGGCCTCCCAGGCCTCGCGCCGCAGCTCCGAGTCGTCGGATTCGCGCAGCGTGGTGTTGAGCGTATTGTTCGGCACCGCCGCGCCGTCGATCGTGCCGCGAAAGTTGGCGTACAGGTCGGTCAGGCCGGCCTCGAGCGCGGCCAGCCGGTCGATCTGCTCGGGCGCCACCTGCGCCGCCGCGAAGCTGGTGTACAGCAGCTCGACCTCGCGCCGCAGCCCGGCGTCGTCGATCGCGGCGCGTCCGGCGTAGAGCTGCTGGATCGCCTGCCACTCGGCCGGGTCGTCGGTGAGCACGCGCGTATAGGCCGCGCCCAGCCGCTCAAGCGCGTCGCGGTGCTCGGGCGCGCCGGTGGTCGCCAGGTTCCACTGCGCCAGGTTGTACTCGCGCGCCGCCGGGCGCAGCCGCGCCACCAGCGCCGCGACGAATGCGCGCGCCGCGCTCGGAAGGTTCTGTTGCTCGGTATTCATCAGGGTCGCTCCTTGTCTCTCGGCCGGCAGGCGCGCAAAGGCGGCCCAGCGGGCCGCCTTTGTGCGCCTGCCGCGATTGTACGGGCTAGTATAGCTTGATCTTGTGCCCGGCGCGCTTCAGCAGCTCGCTGGCGATCACGTGGCGCTGGATCTCGTTGGTGCCCTCGAAGATCCGCGTCACGCGCGCGTCGCGGTACATGCGCTCCAGCGGCAGCTCGCGCGAGAAGCCCATGCCGCCGTGGATCTGGATGGCCTCGTCGATCACCTGCGAGGCCGCCTCGGTGCAGAACAGCTTCACCATGCTCGACTCAAGCGTGGCGCTCTCACCCCGGTCGACCTGCTTGGCGCAGTCGTAGACCATGCGCTCCATGGCGTAGATCTTCACGGCCATGTCGGCCAGCTTGAACTGAATCGCCTGGAAGTCGGCGATCGCCCGGCCGAACTGCTGGCGCTCGATCGCATACTTCACCGACAGCTCGTAGGCCTCTTTGGCCGAGCCCAGGCTCGACGCGCCGAGCCCGCACCGGCCGATGTCGAGCGTCTGCATCGCCGTGGCGAAGCCAGCGCCCACCTGCCCGAGCACATTCTCCTGCGGCACGCGGCAGTCTTCGAAGAACAGCGAGGCGGTGTGCGAGGCGCGCAGGCCCATTTTCGGCTCGACCTTGCCGACCTTGAAGCCGGGGAAGGTTTTCTCGACAATAAACGCGGTGATGCCGCCGCGCGCGCCCAGGTTGCGGTCGGTGGCGGCGAACACCACCAGCACATCGGCGAACGAGCCGTTGGTGATCCACATCTTCGAGCCGTTCAGCAGCCAGCTGTCGCCGTCGCGCGTGGCGACGGTGCTGATGTGCGCGGCGTCGGACCCGGCGTTTGGCTCGGTCAGCGCCCAGGCGCCGAGCTGCTTGCCCTCGCACAGCGGCCGCAGGTAGCGATCCTTCTGCGCCTCGCTGCCGCTGAGGTAGATCGACATCGCGCACAGCTGGGCGTGCGCCCCGATGATCGTCGCCGTCGAGGCGCACTTGCGCTGGATCTCTTCCATCAGCACGCAGTAGCCCACCACGCCGGCGTCGGCGCCGCCGTACTGCTCGGGGAACGGCACGCCCAGCAGCCCGAGGTCGCCGGCTTTCTTCAGCACGTCGAACGGCACGCGCTCCTCTTCGTCGATCTCGCGCGCGATCGGCGCTACCTCTTTCGCCGCGAACTCGCGAATGGCCTGGCGTAACATCTGAATGTCTTCGGGAAGCTCGTACTCCATTGTCGGGTTCCTTTCGTGGCGGCCGGGTGCGGCTCGCGCTATCTCATTCAGTGAAGGTTTTCGGAGGAATGGCCGATTATAGCAGGCGCCGCCGCATCGCGTCAACATGACGCGATGCGCTATAGGGCTCGTGCAAAGTCGGCGGTCGCCGCCGCGACCGCACCACACAGCCAGATGTGTTTCCCCTTCCCCTGTCAGGGGAGGGGTCAAAAGACGTTGCACAAACCCTGGATGCGCTATAGGGCTTGTGCAAAGCCTTTCAACTTCCTGCCCTTCCACGCCGGCAATACTCCCCGCTCTCCAAGCGCGGGAGGAAGGCGAATGGCGCGGCAGCCTCGCCAGAGTTCCGCAGGATCGTATATAATCGGCTGGCACCGAGCGCACCACAGGAGGCGGGCATGATCGCATCAGTTCGCGGCACGCTGCTGTTTATCGGCGTCGACCACGCGGTGATCGAGACCGGCGGGGTTGGCTTTCAGATCTTTGCGCCGCGCAATGTGCTGGGCAACCTCGGCGAGATCGGCGCCGAGGTGCGCCTGTATACTCACCTGCACATCCGCGAGGACCTGCTGGCGCTGTACGGCTTCGCCTCGACCGACCAGCGCCACCTGTTCGAGACGCTGCTGGGCGTCAGCGGCATCGGCCCCAAGGTCGCGCTCAGCCTGCTCTCGTCGTCGCCGGCCGACGAGCTGCGCGCCACGATTGCCGGCGGCGACACCGCGCGGCTGGCGCGCGTGCCCGGCATCGGCAAGAAGACCGCCGAGCGCCTGGTGCTCGAGCTGCGTGGCAAGCTCGATGTCAAGGGCGGCGTGCCGCTCGCTGGCGCCACCCCGGCCGCAATCGCCGCCAACGCCGAGCTGGCCGAGATGCTCGTGAGCCTGGGCTTTAGCGCCGCCGAGGCCAACGCCGCCATCGCCGCGCTCCCCGCCGACGCGCCCGCCGCGATCGAGGACCGCCTGCGCCTGGCGCTGCGCTACTTCGGCGGCGCCTAGCCCGACAACCAAGCGCGCGCAAACCCTGTTCTGAAGCCATTCCGCAATAAAAAGTGTCTTGCATTACCACCGGCAGTGGTATATACTGCCTGCGTACGCGGTGCCGTTCGGCGGGGCAATGCCGCCGAATCGCGGAATCCGGCACCGATCGAAGGGTTGCGAGGGGTTGCTCGAATACGCCCGTCCCCACCGGCGATCTGCGCTGAGCAGTTGCACGAGGGCACCACAAGGAGGCCGGCATGGCCAGTTCCCAAGCGCGCCGCGCGCCAATGCGCCTGTTTACACGCAACTCGGCCGGGCCGAACGACCCACAGCCGCTGTTCGTACAGCTGCCGCTGCTCTGGAAGGCGATGATCATCACCTCCTTCGCAATCAATCTGCTGCTGATCGGCCTGCTGGTGGGCGTGGTGTACTTTCTGCTGGCCTGGCGGCCCACGCTCGGCGGCACGCTGCTGAACGCCCAGGGCTTTGCGCGCGGCAATGTCGCCGAGCTGCGCGACGTCGTGCAGCAGCTCCAGGCCGCGCATATCCGCACCAACATCCCGCTCGACCAGCCGCTGCCGCTGAAGGGCCTGGGCGTGGTGGTGCCGGTCGACCAGGAGACGCAGGTGACGCTGACGAGCGATGTGCCGCTGAACCTGGCCGGCGCCGATATCGACCTTGGCGCAGGCAACCGGCTGCGCGCGCAGAATATCGCGCTGGTGCTGCCCAGGGGCACGCCGCTTAATATCGCGCTGAAGATGAACATCCCGCTCGACGCCGTGACGATCCCGATCAAGCTGAACGTGCCGGTGGATATCGCGATGAAGGACACCGAGCTGGCGCCCCAGTTCCAACGCCTTGGCAATGTCGTCGACCGGCTGGTGTACCCGGTGCGCGACGTAGTCGATCTGCCCGACGTTCAGAAGCCGCCGCCGCCGCAGGTTCCGAAGTAGCAAGCGCGCGCCAGCCGCCGCAGGCTGGCTGGCGCATGCCCCCAACAATCATGAACAAACTGATACTCTGGGATGTCGACGGCACGCTGCTGTACAGCGGTGGCGTCGCCGGCGAGGCCATGCGCGCGGCGATGGCGCGCGTATACGGCCGCAGCTCCACCGAGGCGCGCCACTCGTACGCCGGCAAGACCGACCGGCAGATTATTCTCGAGACATTCGCCGACCTCGGGCACGACGCGCTGCTCGCGACGCTCGACCAGTTCACCAGCACCTACATCGACGAGCTGACGAGCCGCCGCGCCGAGTTTCTGGCGCGCTGCCGCGTGCTGCCCGGCGTCGCCCAGGCGCTGGCGCGGCTGGCGCAAGCCCCGGCGGTGCAGTCGGTGCTCACCGGCAACCTCCAGCCGATCGCCAAGATCAAGCTGGATCTGATGGAGCTATCGCGCTTCCTCGACCTGAGCGTGGGCGCGTATGGCAGCGACCACCACCGCCGCGCCGAGCTGGTGCCGTTCGCGGTGGCGCGCGCCGAGCAGCGCTACGGCCACCGCTTCGCGCACGCCGATGTGGTGGTGATCGGCGACACACCCAACGACATCGACTGCGGCCGCGCGGTCGGCGCGCGCACGATCGCCGTGGCCACCGGCCCATTTAGCCTGGACGACCTGCGCGCCCACGCCCCCGACACCGCGCTGCCCGATGTGTCCGACACCGAGGCGCTGCTGGCGGCGATCTTCGGCTGAGCTTCCACCATGCTGATGCCCGCCTGATGTGCGGCCACGCGGCTATCGCGTTGGCCTCATTGCGCATTCAGACGCGCTTCATTCCGCCGCGACCGCGAGCGTTTTAGAATTGCCCTATCGACGTGCCAAGCGGAGGTACCGAGGAGGTTACAGCGATGAGGCATACATTTTTCACCCGCGGCGCGCGGCTGGTGGCCGCGCTGGTGGGCCTTGCGGCGCTGGCGCTTGCCGCACTGCCTGCCCAGGCCGCGCCTTTCGACGGCCGGCGCGCCCAGTTCGCCGACGCCGCCAAGACCTACGCCCCCGGCCCGCTCGTGCGGATGTCGCGGGCGACGTTCGAGGACAAAGTCCGCGCCGCCGGCGTTGCTGAAACACGTGTCATCACGATTCAGAATTCGATCGGCACGGACGCATTTGTGCAGCCTGACAGTGCCATTCGCGCGGAGTTGCTCGCCTGGTTTGAACAGGCGCCGAGACTGTTGGTTGGCGCCGCTGGCCGGCATAGTCCCGAAAAGGGCTTCGCGGTGTTCATTGATGCAGCTGCAATGGTCGCAGCTGTGCGCCCTGATGTTGGATTTGTGCTGTTCGGCGACGGGCCGCGCGTGCTCGATGCGGAGGTCGTGCCCGGGCCGCAGGGGTTGCAGGGCACGGTGTTCTCGAAGAACTGGGTCGAGCGCCAGGCCTCGTTCGTCGTCCGCTTCAGCGCGCCGATCGCCGAACGCATCGCCTTGCCGCCGCGCCCGGGCGACGAGGCGCCGCGTTACCTGCTGGGCTTCGACCTCGGCCGCGGACGCGTGCTGGAGGCGCGCATCGCGCTGTCGACCGTGGACGTCGATGGCGCGTCACGCAATCTCGCGACCGCCGATGGGCTGGACTTCGAGCGCGCCCGACGCGCGGCCGATCGCGCCTGGGACGACCTGCTCGGCCGCGTCCGCATCGACGCCGACGCGCGCACCCGGCGCATCTTCTACTCCGCGCTGTACCGCACGCTGCTGCACCCCAGCCAGATCGCTGACGCCGACGGCCGCGTGCGCGGACCGAAAGGCGAAGTGATGCAGGCACCCGGCGGCACGTACTACTCGACGCTCAGCCTGTGGGACACCTTCCGTGCCGCGCATCCGCTGTACACGCTGGTGGTGCCGGAGCGCGTGCCCGGCTTCGTGAACACGCTGATCGCCCACCAACGGCAGATGGGCTACCTGCCGCTGTGGACGGCGTGGGGACGCGAAACCCATACGATGATCGGCAATCCGGCGCTGCCGGTGATCGCCGACGCGCTGGCCAAGGGTGTGCCCGGCATCGACGCCGACGCCGCGCTGGCGGCGATGCTGGCCACGAGCACGCAGCCGCGCCCGCAGGCGCCGGCGTGGGCCCAGCGCGGCTGGGAGACGCTGGACCGCTACGGCTACCTGCCGTTCGACGTGCAGACCGGCGAATCGGTGTCGATCACCGCCGAACTGGGCTATGGCGACGCGGCGCTGGCGCAGGTGGCGAAACAGCGCGGCGAGGACGCGCTCGCGGCCCGCTTCGGCCAGCGCGCCGCGGCATGGAAACGCCTGTTCGACCCGCAGACGCGCCCCCTGCGCGGACGCGACA
>CALLYN010000258.1 GCA_937858455.1 uncultured Kouleothrix sp. | reverse complement strand
AGGGCGGTATCGTGCTGTGCGATCGCTACGCCGATTCGACCTACGCCTACCAGGGGTATGGCCTCGGCCGCGATATGAACGAGCTACGCACACTCACCGCGATCGCCACCGGTGGGCTGCTGCCCGACGTGACGATCTACCTCGACCTGACGGCCGACGAGGGGCTGGAGCGCAAGCGCCGCAAGCGCCAGGAGCAGGACGCCGGCCGCGCCGCGCCGCCGCTGAACCTGCCCTCGGAGCTGCCACGCCTCGGCGGCGCCGAGGGCCGCGGGCCGATCGAGTGGAACCGCCTCGACGCGCGCGAGGTCGCGTATCACCGGCGTGTCGCCGAAGGCTACCGCAAGCTGATAGCGCAGGAGCCCGAGCGCTGGCGCGCGTTCGACGCCTGCCAGGCGATCGATGCGCTTGCCGGGCAGATCGCCGGCGAGCTTGAGCCGTGGCTCGAGCACATTCAAATGCTCGAAACCACCACCCCCGACACGCAGTAAAGGCAGCAGCATGAAATTAGTCCTAGCCGTTGTTCAGCGACAGGATGCCGGCGAGTTGCTCGACGCGCTGACCGCACAGGGCCACCGCGTAACGCGGATCAGCAGCGAGGGCGGCTTTCTGCGCGAGGGCAATGTCACGCTGCTGATCGCCGTCGACGACCACCATGTCGAGCCGCTGCTGCAAAATGTGCGCGAGCACTGCTATACCCGCACCCGTTATATTTCGCCGCTACCGCCGGTGGCCGAGTCGGGCGAGTTCTACCCGCCCTCGCCGGTGGAAGTGCAGGTTGGCGGTGCGACCGTGTTCGTGCTGCGGGCCGAAGACGTGGCGCGGCTGTAGCCGGTATTTGACATTTCGGGCGAGTGCGCGACAATAAGGCCGGGCGCTCGCCCGCAACGATCACGCCACGAGGAGTTTTCTATTGGATATTCGGTCGCTTATTACCAATGTCGTTCCCATTCTGACAATTATCGGCTGGGCTCTGGGCGCGTATATCGTGCTGCTGTGGGCTGCCTCGGTTCTCTGGACATACCGCGACATTCATTCTCGCAGCGATGATGTGGTGGTGCAGGTGCTGGCAGTGGCGCTGGCGCTGCTGCTGCCGTTCGCCGGCGTGCTGCTGCATATGATCCTGCGCCCGCGCCAGACGCTCACCGAGAAGTACGAGCGCTCGCTCGAAGAAGAATATCTGCGCCGCGACCTTGAAGAGAAGTATGTGTGCCCGCACTGCCAGCGCGGCATTGAGCCCGATTTCGTGGTGTGCCCGCACTGCCACACCGCGCTGCGCCGCCGCTGCGCGGCCTGCGACCGCGTGGTCGACCTGACGTGGTCGCTCTGCCCGTACTGCGGCGACGCCGGCATCTCGAGCACTGCCGCAGCAGCCTACCAGCGCCCGCGCTCGCCCGAGCAAGCCGAGCTGGTCGAGCGATGACCCGCCGCTTGGCCGCGCGCCTGCGCCAGGCCTCCCGCTCCACCGATAACGCCTGGCTGCGCGTCGCCATTGTGCTGCTGGCCGCGCTGGGCCTCGCCGCCTGTGGCGCCGAGGCGCCGGCCGCATCGGCAGGCCATCCGGCCGCCACGGGCCGGATGGTGCCGACCATGGCCAAAACACCATCCTCCGCCACATCCGCATCGCCCGACGACCCGCGCGGCATGGGCGACCCGCAGGCACCTATTCGCGTCATCGAGTATAGCGATTTCCAGTGCCCGTTTTGCGCGCGCTTTGCCAGCGATACCGCCGCGCAGATCCAGGCAGCCTACATCGACACTGGCAAGGTCTACTTTCAATACCGCGATTTTCCGCTGGTCGACATCCACCCCGGCGCGCTGCTGGCGGCGCACGCAGCCAACTGCGCCGCCGAGCAAGGCGCATTCTGGCCCATGCACGACCAGCTTTTTCAAGGTGCGGCGGCCCAAGCCTGGGGCAGCGGCGATACGGCCGACTTCGGCACCTTCGTGGGCTACGCCGCCGCGCTGCACCTGGACGCCGTGAAGCTGCAGGAGTGCGTGCAGGCGAACCGCTACGCCGCGCAGATCGAGGCCGACTTCCGCGACGCGGCCGCGCTAGGGGTGCGCAGCACGCCATCGTTCGTGGTGAATGGCAAGCTGCTGGTTGGCGCGCAGCCGTTTGATGTCTGGAAAGACGTGCTCGACGGCATGCTGGCCGAGCAGTAGCCGCGCTTATTTTCATCCCATAGGCAATTATGACTAGGGCTTACGCAGTTGGCGTGCTCTGCCTTCGGCAGAGCGGTACTTTCGCTTTGGGCGTGTCCATTTTCCGCGTTCCGCGCTGAAAATGAACACGATGATCAGCTGCCACAGGCACATGCATGGCTTCGGGAAGCCGAACAGCGTAGCTGCGTAAGCCCCAATGACATACGCAGTCGGCGCGCTCGCACACGCCCAGGCAACTGTGCCGCATTGGGGGAGCCGAACAATCCAACTGTGTAAGCCCTAACAATAACGAGGCTTGCTATGCCGCCTGCGATCACCGATGTCCCCGGCATTCTGGTTGGCCACGCGCACGATCTCGACGCGCTCACCGGCTGCACGGTGGTGCTTGCGCCTGAGGGCACGGTCGGCGGCGGCGACGTACGCGGCGGCGGCCCCGGCACGCGCGAAACCGACCTGCTCGACCCAACTGCGATGGTCGCTGTTGTGCACGCCATCGCGCTATGCGGCGGCAGCGCGATGGGCCTGGCCGGTGCTGGTGGCGTGGCCGAGTGGCTGCACGAGCGCGCAATCGGCTACGATGTGAACGTCGCGAAGATCCCGATCGTGCCGGCCGCCGTGATCTTCGACCTGCTGATCGGCCGGAGCGACCGCTGGGCCGACGCGGCGCTGGGGCGGGCCGCCTGCGAGGCTGCCGGCACCAGTGTGGCGGAGGGCTGCGTTGGGGTTGGCGCCGGTGCAGCAGTGGGCAAGCTGTTTGGCGCGGCCGGCGCAATGAAAAGCGGCGTGGGCAGCTGGAGCGAAACCCTGGCCGACGGGACGGTGATCGGCGCGCTGGCGGTATGCAACGCCTGGGGCGATGTGTACGAAGAGGCCAGCAACCGCATTCTTGCCGGCACGCGCGCACCTGGCACACCGCAGCTGATCGGCTCGATGCAGCTGCTGCGCGACGCGAGCTACCAGCACAATATGCGTATGGTGATGGCCCAGAATACGACGCTGGCGGTAGTGGCCACCGACGCGCGGCTCAGCAAGGCCGAGGCCAATAAGCTCGCGCAGATGGCCCAGGACGGCCTGGCGCGCACCGTCAAGCCGGTGCACACGCCATTCGACGGCGACACCGTGTTCGCACTGGCCACCGGCGGCCGCGCAGGGCTGCCACTACCGGTGCTGGGCGCCGTAGCCGCCGACGTGCTGGCGCGCGCGATCGAGCGCTGCGTAACGCAGGCCACATCGCTCGGCGGGCTGCCCAGCGTCCGTACGCTGGCTCAGGCATAAAGCGGCTGGCTCGTAGCCAGCCATTGGCGCGCGTGCTCGGCGGCTACGCGCGCTCACTGCCAGCCTCGCCGGCGCTCTCGGCCGCTGCGGCTGCTGGCGGAGGCGCAATTGCCAGCAATGCGGCGTGCAGCTCGCTGCCCTCGCGGCAGCTCAGACGCACTGGGGCTGTGAGCCGCGGCGAAGAGTGAACGATCTCGATATCGTTTAAAAACAAGGCCTCGACTACGCGCACCGCCGTAATCTCCTCGCGCAGTAGCACCATCGCAGGCATCATCACCAGCTTGAGCAGAACTCCGGCGGGGTGCACGTCGACGCGCATGCCGCTGCGAAAGGCCAGCAGCCCGAGCGAACCGCCACACATGGCAGTTGCGACAATCGGCCCCGAGGCCACCACCCGATCGACCAACGAAGGGCTTTCGTCAGGCCCCGGCTCGGCGTCGCCCTCGATTACCGAGCCGCGGTAGATCAGCGCGGTGATGAGACGGCTGAGGAAGTAGCTGCACACCAGCAGCCCAACCATTACGATGATCCCGTTGAGCACCAACGTCGCGCTCATGGCTGCCCCTTACAGATCATGGTCGGTGCGCTCGCGGATCGAGTCGAGAAAATCTTGCAGGATGATCGAGGCGGCAACCTCGTCGATCCGGGCTTTGCGCTGCTCGGGCTTCATGCCCAGGTCGACCATCATGCGCTCGGCCGCGACAGTGGTGAGGCGCTCGTCGAACATGCGCACTGGCACGGCGAGCTGCGCCTGTAGCTGCTCGGCGAACTGCTGGATCAGCCGCGCCTGCGGGCCTACCTCGCCGCTGAGCGTCAGCGGCAGCCCCACCACCAGCTCGCACACTTCGTACTCGCGCACCAGCTTGGCAACCTCGGCGAGCGCGCGCTCGCGCGGCTCGGCGCGCAGCGTGGTGAGCGGCGATGCGAGCACGCGCCGGGTATCGCTCAGCGCCACGCCGATCCGCCGCCCGCCCACATCGAGCGCCATCACCCGCCCACGTTCATCGCTCATCGCTGCTCGTTCCGCTACGGCGCAGTCTTCACGTCGATCAAGAAATCGAAGCGCGGGAAGCTGGCCTTGTCGGGAAGCTGATATTCGCCAATCAGGCCCTGCTGCTGCAGTGTACGCAGCCCCGCCTCGGCTGCCTCGCGCGGCTGCCCGCGCAGCGCCCCGCGCACCTTCGCCAGCGTCTCAACCGAAAGGCCGCTCGCCGAGCCACAGCTAATCGCGCCGTCGATCGTCAGCTTCTCGCCATCCCAGTGGATGCCGTCGACGCGCGTACCCTGCTGTTCGCCAGCTTTGCAGGCGCGATCCGACTGCTGCGCGAAATACGCAGGCGCAACCGTTTCGAGCTGCTTTGTTACCGAGGCGTCGCGCGGCGTCGCAAGGCCCTTGAAGCGCGCCCGCACTGTGACCTTGAATACAGGATTATTGGGGTCGGCTACCGGCTGGCCAATTGCCGGCTCGACAACCAGCGGGTCGTAGCTCTGCGGATCGGCCAGCTCGGTCGACGAAGGCGCGATCGTGGTCGCGTCGATGCCGAATTTACTCTCGTCGATCTTGCTGCGCAGCTGCTGAACGCCGGTATTGTACAGCGCGGTAAGCGCCTGGCCGAGCACGGCCTGCACGTCCTGCTCGGTCACGATCCGCTGGGGCGCCTCGCTGCCGCCACCGATCGGGCCATTGGTAAAAATAAAATTGCTGCTCTGGCTCACGATTGGCTGCTGGCCAGGAATAAGCAAGGTTGCGATCGTATTCTCGCCGACATTTGAGGCGCTGCCCGGCGCGCGCGCGGTGATAGCGACATTGACCTGGCCGTAGGTTGTGCTGCGCCCCGCGAGGCTGGTGCTCGTCACCGCGCCGGGCACGGTCACGTCATTGTCGATCGTGAAGCGCACTTCCTCGCCCTTGGCGTTTTTGGCGATAAACTCGGAACCTTTGGGCAAAGGCACCGCGCTTTCAATAACATTGCGAATGGTAACCTCGCCCTTGGCCGTGCCCGATGGCGAGAGCGTCTCGTTCTGCACCGAGCCGCTGGCGCTGGCCTCGGCGTCGGCTGTCACCGGAGCGGCCTGCACCGCCGTGCCGCCGCCATTGCCGCTGGGGTCGAGCGGGATGATCTCGCCCTGGAACGGGCGATCGCCAGCGGCCGAGGCCGGCGGCGACACCGTCACGCCGGTTCGGTTCGCCAGAAACCACGCCACTGCCAGCGCGGCCACCAGCAGCAGCAGGGCAATCGGCGCCAAGGCCAGCAGCGGGCTGCGGCGGGCCGGCGCGGCATACTCCTGGTCGTCGGCGTAATCGCGCGCGGCCGCGCGCCGCGCGCCGCTT
>CALLYN010000257.1 GCA_937858455.1 uncultured Kouleothrix sp. | reverse complement strand
CCGGCCCAGCGCTGCCAGTGGCCGATATCGGTACAGCCGAGCCGCAGCATTCGCTCGCGCATGCTGCTGTCCCAGGCGATCTTGTATGTCGGGAAGAAGTGATTGTGCATCAGCCGCGAGCGAAAGATCCGCAGGGTGTAGGCGTCGCGCTCGACCGTGCGGGTGTCGTCGTCGGCGCCAAAGGGCGCGCTGGGGTGCAGCCCGCGCAGCGCCTCGGCGAACGCCTCGGAGCCGCGCCGGTGCCGGAACTCGTCGGCGTCGCTGGGGTGCACGAAGCTGCCGAGGTTGATCACCAGCACCAGCCGGGCCATGCCGGTGACGCGCAGCGCGGCCTCGGGCAGGCGCGAGGGCGTGGCAGCGGAGTAGGTTGTGGTGGTCTGCGAGATCATGGCCTGGTTGCCTTTGCGTATGGGCACTACTTCCATTATACGCCGGTTAGCCCGACAATTGATGGAAATTGGGCAATTCACCGATTACGCAGATGACACAGATTCGGTCGCTTATGCGAAAAGTAATCTGTGCCGTATGTGTAATCGGCGGATAATCGAACGCTAGTAGCCCTCGGGCGTGCGGTAGGTCAGGTCGTCGAAGCGCGTTGTCGCGGCGTCGAAGCGCATCGGCACCACGCCGATCGGGCCGTTGCGATGCTTGGCGATGTGCAGCTCGGCAATGCCCTTTTTGTCGGTGTTCGGGTCGTACAGCTCCTCGCGGTAGATGAACATCACGATGTCCGCATCCTGCTCGATCGATCCACTTTCTCTCAGGTCGCTCAGCATTGGCACGTGGCTTTGGCGGCCCTCGACCGCGCGCGACAGCTGCGAGAGCGCGATCACCGGCACGTTCAGCTCGCGCGCCAGCGCCTTGAGCCCGCGCGAGATCTCGCTGACCTCCTGGACGCGGTTTTCGCTGCGGCGGCCGGCCATGAGCTGCAGGTAGTCGATGATCACAATGTCGACGCCATACTGCGATTGGAGCCGCCGGGCCTTGCTGCGCACCTCCATGATGCTGAGGCCGGGCGTGTCTTCGATATAGATCGGCACCGCGGCCAGCCGGGCCATCGAGCTCATCACCACCTGCAGCTCGGCCTCGCCGACGTGGCCGGTGCGCAGGCGGTGCGTGTCGATGCGCGAGTCCATCGCCAGCAGGCGCTGCACCAGCTGGTCGCGACTCATCTCGAGGCTGAAGATGCCGACGTTGCGCTGGTGGCGCAGTGCGATGTTGTAGGCCAGGCTGAGCACAAACGAGGTGTTGTGCGCGTAGATGTCCTGGGCGATGAAGTTCGAGCCGTCGGGCACGGTCAGGTCGTACACCTGCTGCTCGCCGAGCGGCTCGATCGCTACGATCGGATCCCAGAAGATCTCGGGGCCGGCGGCCTGCTTGGGCTGCGGGCTCGGCTGCGCCGAGGGTTCCGGCCGCGAGCGCGGAAGGCTGCGCTGGGTGTGCGGGCGGGTTGGCTCGCTTGGTGGGAGCCCGTGCGGCTGGCTGGCCTGGCGCGCAAGCTCCCAGGTTGCTTGGGGCGGGCGGCCGGCGTTGATCAGGCGCAGCGGCAGCGCGTGGGTATGCTGGGCGAAGCGCTCGGCCTTCTCGCCGATCCAGCCGATCTCGCGCTGGTAGCGCTGCACCGAGTCGGGGTCGGTCATCTGCACGCGCCAGGCGCCCGCCTTAGCCTGGTATAGCCGCGCGACCAGGCCGAAGCGCACGAAGGCGTGGTGGAGGTCGGCCGCGAGCGGCTGCGAGGCGACGGTGAACTCGATCCGTGGCAGGCCGGCCACCAGGTAGATCGAGCCAGCGCAGCTCATCAGCGCGCGCACGAACTCGGCCAGGCGGCGCTTGCTCCAGGTCCATGCGCAGCCGGGGAAGCGCCTCTCGCGCGCCGGCCTGCCCTGCAGCCCAAGCGGCGCGAGCCAGGAGTAGACCGGGTTGGGGCCGCCGCGCCCCGGCCGCGCTACGGAGTACGTGCCCGCGCGCTGGCGCACGGTGCAGCCGGGGAACAGCTCGGCCACGGCGGCCCTGAAGTCGGCGACGATCGCCGCGTCGGCGCTGGTGAACCCGGGCGACGAGGCGGCCAGGCTGCCCTTGGCGAGCAAGTAGGCCAGCAGGCGCACCTGCGCGAGCGGCCAGGACTCGTCGGCGCCGAACACTGGCAGTGCGCGCGGCACCGCGATCGACTGGCCGACCGCGAGATGCTCGACCTTGACCCAGCCGCGCGCGGTCAGCAGCGGGTGGTTGCCGGTGGCGTCGAGGCTGCGCCCGCTCCGGGTGCGCACGCGAAAGCACGGCTTGACGCCGCTGTCGACCCAGGCTGCAACCTGGGCCGGCCGCACCCGCCCAAAGTCGTCGATGCCGAGCACTGCCGGCAGCTTGCGGCGCACGCACTCCTCGATCGTCAGGCGCGCGCCGGTGGCCGGGTCGTCGAGCAGCGTCGAGGCCGCCACACACTTGCCGACCGAAGGGCGCGCCGCCAGGATGATCAGGTCGGACTGCTGGAGGCCGCCGGTGATCTCGTCGAGGTCGCGGAAGCCGCTGGGCACGCCCACCACCTCGCCGCGGTGCTCCTGCAGGTAGTTGATCTGCTCGTAGTAGCTGTCGATCACCTGGCTGATCGGCACGAAATCCTGGGTAGCGCGGCGCTGCGAGATATCGAACAAGGTCTGCTCGGCCTTGTCGAGCGTGTCTTCGAGCTCTTCCTGCTCGTTGTAGCCGAGCGCGGCGATCTTGCCGCCGGCGCTGATCAGCTTGCGCAGCAGCGCGGTGCGCTCGATGATCCGCGCGTAGTACTCGACGTGGTACGAGGTCGGCACGGTATCGACGAGGTCGCTCAGGTAGGCCACGCCGCCGACCGCCTCGAGCCGGTCGCGGCGGCGCAGCTCTTCGGAGACGGTGCGCGTGTCGGGGGGGATGCGCGCGTTGTAGCACGCCAGCATGGCCTCGTAGATCTGGGCGTGGCGCTCCATGTAGAAGAACTCGGCAACCAGCCATGGCGCCACCGCGACGATCGCCTCGCGGTTCAGCAGGATCGAGCCGAGCGTCGCTTTTTCAGCCTCGATGTTGTGCGGCAGTTCAGGGTGCGTCATGCACGTGCCTTTCCCCAGTTATGCCCAAGCTCTACGCAGCTCATCTACAGCTCGTCCCCAAAGTTATCCACATGGCCCTTAGACGCGATAATGTGCCACACCGCGCTGCGGGTGTGACACATTATCGCATGTCTGTGCTAGTTGTCCACCGCTGCGGCGAACGACTAGCGCTGCTAGGTTAGCGCCGTGCGCTCTACTCGGCGGTGTCCGGGTCGGCAGGCAGCTCGATCGAGCCGGCCTCGCCCTCGACAACCACATTCACCAGCGGCTCGAGGCCCTGGATCAGCAGCACCTTGACCGGGTAGATGCCAATGCGCTTGATCGGCTCGTCGAGGTCGATCTTGCGGCGATCGACTTCGACGCCCGTCTGCTGGCGGAGCTTCTCGGCGATATCGGCGCTGGTGACCGAGCCATACAGCCGGTCGAGCTCGCCGACGCGCGCGGTGAAGCGCAGCGTCTGGCCGGCGATGCGCGCGGCCAGCGCCTCGGCGTCTTTGCGGGCGGCCTGCTGGCGCTTCTGCTGCGCGGCCAGGCGCTCTTCGGCCTGCTTCACCTGGCCCTTGGTGGCCAGCACGGCGAAGCCCTTCGGCAGCAGGTAGTTGCGGCCGTAGCCGCCCGACACTTCTTTCACATCGCCCGACTTGCCGAGCTTGTCGACGTCCTGCACCAGCAGGACTTTCATCTTGTTGCCCATGTTCCTGGTCGTTCCTTCATCAACCCACGACGTAGCGGCGTGGCGCCGCTACCGGCTCAGAGGGAGTAGGCAGCCACTCGGCTGCGCGGTTAACAGTGCAGGCTATGATACCATAGGGGCGGCGCGCGCGTCAACGCGGCATCGCAGCGGCGCCTCAGGCGCCGTAGAGCGCCACAATCACCAGCGGCGAGATCAGCCCCTCGATCAGGCCGGCCAGCAGGAACAGCGGAACCAGCACAAACAGCCACATTTTGGCGAGCTGCGCCAGCGACCACAAGATATTCTGGCCGACGGTGAAGCCCTGCGGCGGGGCCATGAGCGCGGCGCCGACGCGCAGGCCCAGCGCGGCGCCCAGCATCGCCGTGGGCAGCTCGACAATGCCGTGCGGCAGCACGTAGGCCAGCACGAACTGCAGCGGGCTGCCGTGCCCGAGCGCCAGCCAGCTGCCGCCGCGGCCGGCCAGCGACCCTGCCACAAAGCTGATCTGCGCGAACGCCACCGCCGGCACCAGAAACGCGAAAACGCCGAACACAAACAGCGAGAAGATCCCCGAGAGCGCGGCTACGCGCATGTTGTTGATTGCGATCCCCAGCCCCAGCCCCAGGCTCGGCATCGGCGCGCGGCCGATATTTTCGAGGTAGGCTTCGAGCGGGCGCACGCGGTAGGTGCTGCCGATGTAGCCGCCGCTCAGCAGCCCGCCCAGCGCGGCGATAAGCGCTACCGCGATCGGCAGCCGGTAGTCGCGCAGCAGCGCCGGCAGCTCGCGGCGGTAGAACCGGCCGGGCGAAAAGCGCTGGTGTGCGTAGGCCTCGGGCGCGACGCCGGCGGGCCGGTACTCGCGAAAAAACGTCATCCAGGTGCGGCCGACCTGGCGCAGGTTCAGCTGCTCGTGCTCGCGCGACAAAATCTCCTCGCGGTTGAACGCGCCCATGCCGGTGCGGATCAGCGCGATGGCGATCACCGCGAGCAGCAGCACAATCAGCCACAGCACCGCCCAGGCGCGCGCGGTGCGCCCGATGATCAGAATGGCCTCGAGCTGCACCACCGAGGCGGTGGGCAGCAGCACAAAGCTGGCCAGCAGGTTGGCGGCGCGCACGCTGGTGGTATGGCTCGAGATGATCACCGCGCTGGCGACCATCACGATCGCCTTGGCGGTGATCAGCAGCACGATCACCAGTATGTACTCGGCGGTGAGCCCGCGCGCGAACAGCTGCGGGTAGCCCAGCCACAGTGCGGTGCAGAACACGCCCATGGCGGTGAAGGCCGAGATCAGCGGCGGCAGCAGCGACGAGGCGAGCTTGCCGAGGTACAGCGCGCCATCGGAGATCGGCATGGCCAGCAGCGCCTCGAGGCTGTTGCGCTCGCGCTCGCCCACGAACGTCTCGAGCGCGGTGATCAGCGAGAACGACGCCGGGATGAAGCCGACCAGCAGCATCACGAACGGCACCAGCAGCGGCACGGTGGTGTCGTCGGCGATGAAGCGGATGGCAAAGTTGGCCGCGCTCACCAGCAGCAGCGGCAGCACAAACGCCAGGATGAACATCGGCGCCAGGATGCGCCAGTCGGTGAGCGTGTCGCCGACCTCGCGCCAGGTGATTGTGCGGATCGCGCTGATGCTCACTGCTGCACCTCCTTGTCTCCGACAAGCAGATCTTCGGAGAGTGAGGCAGCGGGATCAGCTGCTTCACCGCCGCCTTGCGGGCCTGGCGCATTGTCGCCGTCGGCGCTCCAGGCCCCGCGCTCGCCGCGCTCGTCGGCCACGATGCTCAGGTATACGTCTTCGAGGCTGCGCGGCAGCTCGGCCAGGCCGACGATCGGCAGCCCGCGCGCCGCCAGGCGGCTGACGATCAGCGGGTTGACGCGCGCGGGATCGGTGCAGCGGAACTGCACCCAGTCGTCGCCGAGCGCCTCGACCGGCGCGAGGCCGCCGAGCGACTCGGCTAGGTGCTCGGCCGGGGCGGCCAGCCGCAGCTCCCAGATCGGGTCGCCGAGCAGCTGGCG
>CALLYN010000256.1 GCA_937858455.1 uncultured Kouleothrix sp. | reverse complement strand
CCCGCGCTCGCTGAACCGCACCCAGTCGCCCATCCGCCAGACGCCCGGGTACATGTCGAAGTAGGAGGCGCGGTAGCGGCTGCCGTCGTCGTCGCCCCAGAACCCCACGGGCATCGACGGCATCGGCTGACGGATCACCAGCTCGCCGAGCTCGCCGACGACCTCGTTGCCCAGGACGTCGTACGCCGCGACGTCGCACCCGAGCACGTTGCCCGACATCTCGCCGGCGTAGACCGGCTGCAGCGGGCTCGCGGAGACGATGCCGGTACAGACGTCGGTGCCGCCGCTGCCGACGTTGAGGAGAACGCCCTGCCCGAGCTGCTCGACGATCCAGACGAAGCCCTCGGTCGCGAGCGGCGCCCCGGCGACGCCGACCTGGCGCACGGCCGAGAGGTCGAACTCCCACGCCGGCTCGATGCCCTCCTTGCGGCAGGCCATCACGTAGCCGGGGGAGAGGCCGACGAGCGTCGCGCCTGTCTCCTCCGCCCAGCGCCACTGCTGGCGCAGGTCGGGGTCGATGCCCTCGCCCGTCTTGTATCCGGACCAGAGCGCGTTGCGAAACGACTCGATGACCTTGTCAGTGGCCACGCCGACATGCGTCGCACCGCCCTCCAGCAGGCCATCACCGCGGCGACCGAGGAGGTTGACACGGACTTGCTCTTCGCCCAGACCTATGTGGATCAGGCCCGGCTGATCGGCAATATCAATGCCGTGCTGCCGCCCCGGTCCACCGCGCTGCTGTCCGACATCGTGACCCTCTATCCGATCGAGCAGGGCGCGGCGGGCTGGGTGCTCGCCGCCGGCGCGGAACGCCAGCTATTCGAGCTTCCGGGCTTCGACGCCGCCAGCCCCCAGCAGCTGCGCCTGCGCAAACGCGGCGACCGGCTGGAGATTTGGTGGGAGGCGCGGTGGCTTGGCGAGATCGCGGTGCCGGCGGAGGCCACGCAGGTTGGCCTGTACGCGCACCTCGCCGCAGCAGCGTTCGACATGGTGCGCGTGACCGCACTCTGACGCTGGCGCCCCGGCAATTCGCCAAGAGCTTGCCTGAAAAGCAGGGAGTGCAAGTGCGGCGCCCCTCGCGCACCCCTTGCCGGCCGCGATCAATCGACCGCGCAAAGCCTCCCGGAGAGACAACGTCCCTCCAAGCCACCCTTTTCAGGCAGCCAAGGATTCGCTGTTCCGGAACGGAGGGAATGGTAATGCACCGACAACGTCTCGATCTCGACGGCGTCTGGGAGTTCTTCCCCGACCCCGAGCGCACGCTGCGCCCGGCTACGCTCGCGAACCCGCGCGCGATCCAGGTGCCAGGCCCATGGCAGGCCCAGTTCGACGATATGCGCGATTACAGCGGCGTGGCCTGGTACCGGCGCCGCTTCGATATGCGGAGCTCCGAGCTGGCAGTGTTCAGCTCTCAGCTCGCCTCGGGGCACGAGCAGCCCAACGCTATTTTGCATTTCGGCGCGGTCGACTACCTGGCTACGGTGTGGCTGAACGGCCGCCAGCTGGGCGAGCACGAGGGCGGCTACCTGCCGTTCGAGCTCGACGCCAGCGCAGCGCTGCGCCTGGACGGGCCGAACGAGCTGGTGGTGCGCGTGATCGATCCGAACGACGACAGCGCGCGCTTCCCCGAGTACCCGTTTTCCGAGATTCCGCACGGCAAGCAGAGCTGGTATGGCCCGATCAGCGGGATCTGGCAGAGCGTGTACCTCGAAGCCCGCGCCGCCACGCACCTCGCCCAGCTCAAGGTCACGCCCGACGTGCCGGGGCGGCAGGCTGTGGTTCTGGCCCAGCTCAGCCGGCCAGCCGAGCGCGACCTGCTGCTGACGCTGAGCCTCACCGCGCCTGACGGCCAGGCCAGCCAGCACCAGCAGCGCATTGCGCGCGGCGAGAACAGCACCACGATCGCCATCCCGATCGAGAACCCCATCCTGTGGGATACGCGCTCGCCGCACCTGTACCGGCTGGAGGCGGCGCTGTTTGAGGATGGGACGAAGGACGAAGGGAAGAAGACGAATGAAATTGAGCTTTCGTCCTTCGTCTTCAGCCCTCCGTTCGACACACTGGCGACCAACTTCGGCATGCGCACGATCAGCACTTCGCCCAACGGCCACCTCATGCTGAACGACCGCATTCTGTACCTGCGCGGCGCGCTCGACCAGGATTACTACCCCGGCATGATCTACACGCCGTTCAGCGACGACGAGATCGACGACCAGTTCGCCAAGGCCAAGCACATGGGCCTGAACTGCCTGCGCACGCATATCAAGATCACCGACCCGCGCTA
>CALLYN010000255.1 GCA_937858455.1 uncultured Kouleothrix sp. | reverse complement strand
GCGGCGGCGCATGCCAGCGGCCCGCCGCCGAAGGTGCTGCCGTGGCTGGCCTGGGGCAGCGCGCCGAAGCGCCCATGGATGGCGACCGCGCCCATGGGCATGCCGCCGGCGATCGACTTGGCCAGCGCCATAAGGTCGGGCGTGATGCCATAGATCTGGCTGGCCCACAGCGCGCCGACGCGCCCGAAGCCCGTCTGCACCTCGTCGACAACCAGCAGCGCGCCGCGCTCGCGGCACAGCCGGGCAACGCCTTCCACATAGGCCGGGCTGGCCGGGCGCACGCCGCCCTCGCCCTGCACCAGCTCAATCAGCACTGCGGCGGTCTGGTCGGTTACTGCCGCCTCAAGCGCGTCGAGCTTGTCGTAGGGCACGTGCGCGAAGCCGGCGATCAGCGGCAGAAACGGCTCGCGGTACTTTGGCTCCCAGGTGGCCGAGAGCGCGCCCATGGTGCGGCCGTGAAAGCCGCGCACGGTGGCGACCACGTTGGTGCGGCCGGTGAGCAGGCGCGCCAGCTTAAGCGCGCCCTCGATCGCCTCGGCGCCGGAGTTGCAGAGGAACACGCGCTCGAGCCCGGCGGGCAGCGCGGCCGTCAGCTCGGCCATGTAGGCGGCGCGCTGGTCGTTATGGAAGATCTCGGGGCAGCTGATCAGCGTGGCGGCCTGCTCGCGGATGGCCGCCACCACGGCGGGGTTGGCGTGGCCCAGGTTGGCCGCGCCCTGGCCGCCGACGCAGTCGATATACTCGCGGCCGTCGGCGTCCCACAGGCGCGCGCCTTCGCCGCGCACAATCGCGACCGGCCGCTTGGGGTAGACGCCGCTGGTGTGGGCGGCCTCGGCCGCGATAATTGCCGCATTACCGTCGGGAGTGGTCATTGATCGCTCCTTGTTAGGAGTTACGCACGTGTGCGCTTCGGCTTCCTCAAGCGAGGAGATTGAGCCTGCTTCTGTATGCGGTTTTCCTCCGCGCGGAAAAACCGCATACAATACAGGATGTTTTGCCGCTCTACCGAAGGCTGAGCACGCCAACAGCGTAAGCCCTACTTGTATTGAAACTACACAACCCAGGTGCTGCTAATCGTCGTGCGGCCTGCTTGCGAGCGTGGGCTCGAGCGCGGCTGGGCGCAGCTGCGGCGGCAGGTGGGCCACGCTAGGCGCGCCGAACAGCAGGCAGCCGCGCGAATTGCGGTATACTTCGACAATCGATGCGTTGGGAATCCGAAAGCCCGATAAGAACCCGCGGTAGGCGCGCATCTGTGCGGCGTCGACGGTTGCCGGGGCTGCCATGTGCAGCCACAGCAGCGTGCGGGTAAACAGGCCGTGGCCGACGAACACGGCGAACTCGGCGTCGAGGTGGCGCAGGCGCTCGAGAAAGCTGTGCGCGCGCTCGACCAGCTGGGCGAACGACTCGGCGCCATCGCCGTCGACGTAGTGTGGGTCGCAGCGCTCCCAGTAGCTCGCCATCAGCGGGCGGCGCTGCTCGGGGGTGGTGTTGAGGCGGCGCGCGTGCGCCAACGTCACGCACTCGTGGATCGGCCACTCGGCGTAGATCGCCTGCGGGAAGCGCGCGCGCAGCGGCTGGGCAGTTTCGAGGGCGCGGCGATACGCCGACGCGATGATCAGATCGGGCGCGCGGCCGAATGCCGCCGGCAGCGCCTGGGCCTGGGCGCGGCCGCGCGCGGTCAGCGCGATCTGATCGGTCGGGCCGGTGCTGAGGCCCGCATTCGACTCGCTCTCGCCGTGGCGGATAAGCCAGAACTCGCTCATACGATTCCTTTGTGCGGAGGGGGCTACTCGAAGCTATGAAACACGAAGAGCTTACTATTGTCGCGGCGCTGATCGGCGGCAGCCGCCAGGCCGCGCTTGGCACGCTGCACGGCGGCGCGCCGTTTGTCTCGATGGTTGGGTACGCGGCCGAGCCGGATTTCGGCGGCGTGCTGCTGCACCTGAGCCGGCTCTCGGCGCACACGCGCCACCTGCTCGACGCGCCGGCGGCGGCGCTGCTGATCGCCGAGCGCGACGACGGCCGCGACGACGTGCAGACGCTGGCGCGGATCACGCTGGTAGGCGACGCGCAGCCGCTCGACCCGGCCGGGGCGAGCTACGCCGCCGCGCGCGAGCGCTACCTGGCGCGGCTGCCAGCGGCCGAGATGCTGTTCAGCTTCCCCGACTTCGTGCTGTTTCGCCTGGCCGTGCGCGAGGCGCGCTACGTCGGCGGCTTCGCGCGGGCCTATACGCTCACCCCCGCTCAGCTGCGCCAGGCCGCCGAGCAGAGCTAGCCGAGCGGCAGAGCAGAGTATGATGAAACTATTTTCGGCGCTTCGGCACCGCACGTTCGCCCTGCTCTGGAGCGGCCAGGCGATCTCGCACCTTGGCGACAGCCTGTACCGCGTGGCGCTGGCCTGGTGGGTGCTCGAAAAGACCGGCTCGGCCACGGCGATGGGCACGGTGCTGGTGTTTTCGATGACGCCCATGCTGATCTTCCTGCTGCTCGGCGGCGTGGCGGTCGATCGCCTGCCGCGCGTGCGCCTGATGCTCGGCTCGGATGTGCTGCGCGGCGTTGTCACCACGCTCGTGGCCGCGCTGGCCTTCGCGAACCTGCTGCAGATCTGGCACGTGTACCTGGCCAGCGTAGTGTTCGGCTTTGTCGACGCGTTTTTCCAGCCGGCGTATGTGGCCACCGTGCCCGAGATTACGCCGCGCGAGGCGCTCAACAGCGCCAACGCGCTGACCAACCTGAGCCGCCAGCTCACCGGCACGGTTGGCCCGGCGATCGGCGCGGCGATTGTGGCGCTGGGCGGCACCTCCACCGCCTTCGCGCTCGACGCGGCCTCGTTCTTCATCTCGGCGGCCTGCCTGCTGCCGATCCCGCCGCTGCAGCCGGCGCGGGCCGATCGGCCTTCGCGCAACATCCTCTACGACCTGCGCGAGGGGCTTGCGGCGGTGGCCGCGAACCCATGGCTATGGGTGACGATCACGCTGGCTGCGCTTGGCAACGTGACGTCGGGCGGGCCGCTGGCGGTTGCGCTGCCGTTTCTGATCAAGAACACGCTCAGCGGCGATGTCGGCCTGCTGGGCCTTTCCGGCTCGCTGATCTCGCTGGGCGAGGTGCTCAGCTCGATCTGGCTCGGGCGGATCGCGCGGCTGCGCCGGCGCGGGCTGATCGCCTATGGCGGCCTGCTGGCCAGCGGCCTGGCCGTGCTGCTGTATGTGCTGCCCGGCGGCGTTGCGGGCATCGCTGCTGGCGCGCTGCTGTTCGGCACCAGCATCGCCGCGTTCGGCCTGGTATGGACGAGCACGCTGCAAGAGATGGTGCCGGGCGAGCTGCTGGGCCGGGTGTCGAGCATCGACTACCTCGGGTCGTTTGTGCTGCTGCCGGTCGGGTATGCGCTGGCGGGCTTCACCACCGACCGTCTGGGCGCGCCGCCGGTGTTTGTGATCGGCGCGATTGGCACGCTCGCGCTGGCGCTGCTTGGGCTGGCGCACCCCGCGATTCGCCACCTCGACTGACTCAGCCGCTCGCGGCCCTTTGGCGCGGGCTCGGCCTACTCGATCACGGTGCCGGCGCCGGCCAGCGCTTTGCTGATCGGCTGCGGCACGCGCGCGTCGCCAAGGATCACGCGCCCGACGCCGCCAGCCAGCGCCTCGATCGCGCCGAGCACCTTTTTCTTCATACGGCCCTGCGCCAGGCCGGCGTACTCCTCGACGGCGCCGCGCGGGATGCGCGCCACCAGGCTGCTTTCGTCGGGGAAGCTGCGCAGCAGGCCAGGGACATTCGAGAGCAGCAGCAGCGTGCTGGCGCCCAGCCCCTCGGCCAGCGCGGCGGCGGCGCGGTCGCCATCGACATTCACGGCCTCGCCCTGGGCGCTGGCGGCGATTGGCGCGATCACCGGGAGGTAGCCGGCGTCGAGCAGCAGATTCAGCAGGCTGGCGTTCACCTGCTCGATCGTGCCGGTCCAGTCGTCGCGCAGGATCTTCTGCTTGCCGTCCTCGACCACCCGGATCGTGGCTTTGCGCTGGCCTGCGAGCACGCGCCCGTCGATGCCGGCCAGGCCGACGGCGCCGACGCCAAGGCGCTGCAGGCGCTCGACCAGCAGCTTGTTGACTTTGCCGGCCACGGCCATGACGAAGATCTCGAGTGTGGCGCGGTCGGTGTAGCGGCTGGTGTAGCCGGATGGCGATGTGACGAAGCGCGGCGGGTGGCCGAGCTGCTCGGCGAGCTTGTTTGTCTCGTCCGACCCGCCGTGCACCAGCACCAGGCGCTGGCCGGCGCGCCACAGCTCGGCCGCGTCGGCGCACAGCGCGTCGTAGTCCATCCCGGCGCCGCCGCCGACTTTCACAACTATCATTGGCGAGCTCCTTCAAAGTCTAAGTTCACAAAGCGCCCGGCGCGTCGTTCACGGCCCGGGCGCCGGCCGCGCCGGGCCGGCGCCCGGGCACGCTGGTAAGGTACAGCGCCAGAAAGATCAGCGCCGCGCCGACCGCGCGTGCGAGCGTGAGCGGCTCGTGCAGCAGCAGCAGCCCCAGCAGCGCGCCGACCAGCGGCTGCACAAACAGCGTCACCGCGCCGCGATCGGCGCCGACCACCGGCGCGGCGGCGAACCAGAGCAGGTAGCACAGCAGCGACGTGACCAGCCCGAGGTACACGACGCTGGCGGTCGCCGGCCAGTGCACCACCGGGAAGCCGCGCAGCGCGTACCAGGCCAGCACCGGCGCCCACACCAGCATGCTGCCGGCGTGCGCGTAGGCCATGATCGCGATTGGCGCGTACTTGCGGGCCATCCCGGCGCCGAGCACGCTGTACAGCGCGGCGGCCAGCAGCCCGCACAAGATCAGCGCGTCGCCAATGGCGACGTGGTGAAGGTCGGCAATCTGCTGGCGCGGGTCATCGAAACGCCCGGTCATACGCTCGATCACGTCTCTTACGTATTCGACAAGGAAAAGGCGGTATTCGCCGCCGACACGCTGTTCTCGATCGGCTGCGGCCGCGTCTTCGAAGGGACGCCTGCGATGATGTGGGACTCGCTGTTGAAGCTGCGCGCCCTGCCCGACGATTTCAATCTGTATTGCGGCCATGAATATACCGCCTCGAACGTCAAGTTCGCGCTCACGGTGGACGGCGACAATCCGGCGTTGCAAGCCCGCGCCGAGGAAGTGACGCGACTTCGTGCGCAGAACAGGGCGACCATTCCTGTTCAGCTCGGCGAGGAGAAGAAGTCCAACGTGTTCCTGCGTGCCGACGATCCGGCCGTGGCAGCGGCGCTGCACATGAAAGGCGCGGCGGCCGCGGACGTCTTCGGCGAACTGCGCGAACGCAAGAACAAGTCGTGACGGCGCCGACCGCCGCCGACATCATCGCGCGGCTCGAGCTCAAGCCGCATCCGGAAGGCGGACACTATCGCGAGACCTTCCGCGACATTCGCACGGACGCCCAGGGCCGCGCCATGTCGACGTCGATCTACTTCCTGCTGGCGCGCGGTGAACGTTCGCATTGGCATCGCATCGATGCGGTCGAGGTCTGGCACTTCTATTCAGGTGCGGCGCTGACGTTGAAGATCGCCAACGACGGCTGCGCGCCGCACACCGTCAGGCTCGGCCCCGACATTGCGGCGGGCCAACGGCCGCAGGCGATCGTACCGGCAGGCGCGTGGCAATGGGCCGAAAGCACCGGCGATTGGACGCTGGTCGGCTGCACCGTGGCGCCGGCGTTCGAGTTCGCGAAGTTCGAACTCGCGGCAAAGGACTGGACACCGGTTTAGCCGCCCTGCCAGTTCGGAAATCGGGTGGAAGCAACCGATCCGTTCGCCTACCTCCGGAGCATCAATCCGGAGGACGACATGCAAGACACGAGCGAATTTCCGGCCGCCGCCGAAAGCGGCAGCATCGAGCCCGCGATTCTCTATTTCGGCACGCCGGTCGTGCTGATCGGCACCTGCAATGACGACGGTTCGTACAACCTCGCGCCGATGTCGTCGGCCTGGTGGGTGGGCTGGCGCTGCATGCTCGGACTGGCAGCGAACTCGAAGACGACGGAGAACATGATCCGCACGGGCGAATGCGTGCTCAATTTGCCGTCGTCCGATCTGGTCGGCGCCGTCGATCGCCTCGCGCGCACCACCGGTTCCGATCCCGTGCCCCCGGGCAAGGTGTGGCGCGGTTACAGGCACGAGAAGGACAAGTTCGGACGTGCCGGACTGACGGCAAGCCGGGGCGACATTGTCGCAGCGCCACGCGCACTGGAATGCCCCGTGCAGATCGAAGCCAGGCTCGCGCATGTCCACGAGATGGCCCGGGAGGACGCGATGTGGCGCGGCAATCTTGTCGCCATCGAAGTGCGCATCACTCGCGTCCACGCGCACCCAACGATCATGATGGAAGGCCAGTCCGACCGCATCGATCCTGACAAATGGCGGCCCCTCATCATGAGCTTTCAGCAGTTCTACGGCCTCACGCCGGAGAAGCTGCAACGCTCCGAACTCGGCCAGATTCCGGAGAGCATGTACAAGCCGCCCGGCTGGCGGCCGGCCGCCTAGAACACGACGAGATCAGGATCGATGGATCGGCCATTGGACATCGCCTCTCCCTTCGGGAGAGGTGAACTGAGTCCCCCTGCCGCAAAACCGATTCAGCCAAGTACCATCGCGCTTTAGCGGCGAAGGCGGAACATGTCCTTTGCCGCAATCAGGCCGCCGCCGGCGATCAGGATCGCGGCAAGGGCAATGGTGGCGGTCGGCCGGGCATAGCCGGCCAGAATCAGGAACGCCGTGGACAGCAACGGCGTCGCATAGGAAGCGGCACCGAGCACGCGGATGTCGCCGCGCTTCATGCCGACGTCCCAGGCGTAGAACGCTGCTCCCACAGGCCCAACGCCGAGCGCGAGCACCGCCAGCCATTGGCCAATGCTCTCCGGCCACACCGTCTGTTCAAGCAGCAGGTGACATAAAGCGGCCAGCACCGACGTCACCGCGCAAAAGCCCGCGACCGCGTCGGTCGGCACATGCGCGAGGCGTCGCGACATCACCGAATAGATCGCCCAGACGAACGCCGCGACGAGGGCCGCGAAAAATCCCGGCGCATGCTGCCAGTCGAAGCCGGACAGGCCGCGTCCGAAAAACAGCACGATCGTCCCCGCGAGCCCCAGCAGCGCGCCCGCCACATGATGCAGCGCCAGCCGCTCGCCGGGCA
>CALLYN010000254.1 GCA_937858455.1 uncultured Kouleothrix sp. | reverse complement strand
GCGCTCGGCAAACGTAAACTGATCCATGAAATGGCCGCCGAGCTCGGCGGCCAGCTCGCGCGCGCGCTCGCGATCCTGCCGTGGGTCGTCCACCAGCACGCACTCGCCGCCATACTGGGTGATGCGGCGCAGCTTCTCGGGCGAAGTGGCGCGCGCCACCACGGCGATAAAGCGCAGGCCCAGCAGGCGCGCGTAGTAGGCTTCCGAGATCGCGGTGCTGCCGGACGACGCCTCGATGATTGGCGTATCGCGGGTGACCCAGCCGTTGCACAGAGCGTAGAGAAACAGCGAGCGCGCCAGCCGGTGCTTCAGGCTGCCCGTCACGTGGGTCGACTCGTCTTTGATATACAGCCGAATGCCGGGAAACGCCGCCAGCGGCACCGGCACCAGGTGCGTATCGGCCGAGCGGGTGAAGTCGGCGTTGATCGCCGCGATTGCGTCACGCAGCCACGCGTCGGGCATACTGCCTCTCCGTCGAGCATCTACAGGCCGGCGCGCTTATACTACCGCTACGCGCAGGTTTGGGCAAATACACCGGCCCTGGTTGCGGGGCACGTGCAACGTACTTTGGCCCCACCCGCTTGCCCCCTCCCCTGGCAGGGGTAGGCAACATACGCCGAACTTTGACGGCGCCCTGGCCAGGCGCAGCTGCTGCTTGACGCACACCATACGCGATGCTATAGTAAAGCTCTTTCAAGATACTTCCAAAGTAAATACGCGGCTACAACTGCATGGCGAATCTGCTTCTTGTGCCTGTGCACCTCGACGCGCTGCTGCTCGAGCACGACCGCATGGTGGCCGACGCGCGCGCCGACTTCTCGCGTCTGCCGTTTTCCGACGAGCGGCGCGATTGGAATGCCGACTCGCTCAACCTCGGCGAAACCGCCAGCGCGCAACCGCTGCAAAGCCCGAGCCTGTATCTCAAGGCCGGCGTCCACCTCCACTGGTCGCTGCCCGATGCGCTCACTCGCGGCGTGCAGCGGCCCGAAGGCACGGAGTTCCCGGCCGTGCCTAATCGCTGGCTGGTGATCAGAAGCAGCCCGTCGCCCGACAGCCGGCTGGCGATCGAGCAGGCCTGGGTGGTCGAGAGCGACTACCTGTACCCCGACGGCGCAGGCGATGCCGCGGCCAGCGTCAGCTTCCCGGCCAGCCCCAACCGCGCCAAGGGCGAGGCGCGGCCGTTTCGCTTGCTTGGCCGCGCGATGCCGCTGCACGCCTGGCGCGCCCGCGACCCGCAGGCGCAGTTCCTGCCAAAGCTCACCGCAGTTGGGTATGGCGACCCGATATTTGCGGCGTTTTACCCAAGCTGTCGCAGCGTGTTTGGCTTCTACGACGCCGAAGCGGCCACGATCCCGGCGGCGGGCCTCCAGTACGACGTGGTCGGCTGGTACAGCGACGGCGCGCAGGATATGCTGGCCAGGCTGATCGCCGCGGCTACGAGCGCCAACGGCGACCGCGCCCCCGGCGACCAAGCCTTGCTACACGCGCTGCAGCAGCAGGCCGGGTGGACAGTGGCGATCCCCAAGGGGCAAAGCTTTCCGACACGCATGCTGTGCTACGCGCGCTTGAGCTTCGCGCCTGGCGCCACCGCCACGCCCAACCCTGTTCTCGCCGAGCCCGATCCCATGCTTACCGTCGGGCACACCGGCACCGAAGCGCTGGCGGCCTGCTTGGCGCGCATGATCGACGCCGACAACAGGTCGATCATCGAAGACCAGCTCGAGGCTGTGCAGATGATACAGCACTTCGAGGGCCAGCACCTCGATGTGGGCGACACGTTTCGCGAGGCGCGCCACGAGAAGGGCTTTCGCTCGATCCCCGGCGGCTCGCTTTGGAGCGTGCGCGCCGAAAGCGCCAGCGGCGCGGCCAAAGCCAGCGACGCGGGCGAGCGCGCTGGGGTGCGCCTGCCCGAAGGCACAGCCCAGTGGCTCGACGGGCTGAACCGGCTCCAGGGCGCCTACGACCGCGCGATCGACCAGATCGAGGCAATGCGCGAGCAGCTGTTCGCCGACTGGTACAAGTACATGCTGTGCGCCTACCCTTCGCAGGGCGCCGCCCCGCTCAACGCCGACGACCTGCGGCATAGAATCGAAGCGCGCGACCTCCCCGCGCTGCGCGCCAGGCTAGCCGGCGCCGGCACGCTGCGGCTGGCCTTCGACAAGGCCGGTGTCTCCGGGGTCATGTTCTACGCCCTCGCCTACGGCTTGGCCACGATCGCCGCCTTCGGCATCATCGCCATGGTCCGGCAGGCGGACGACGGCGCCGAGGCCACGTCGGTCAAGCAGTGGGACGGCCTCGGCAAGTCGCACCCTGTCGTCGCGGGCATCTTCGCCCTGCTCCTGTTGACCTTCGCGGGCATTCCGCTCACCTCCGGTTTCACGGCCAAGTTCGCGGCCTTCGCGCCCGCGGTCGCCACCGGCGGCAAGGGCGGCGTGTTGCTGGTGGTCATCGGTGTCCTGTGCAGCGCCATCACGGCATACGTCTATGTGAAGTTGATCGTTCGGATGTACTTCGAAGAGGGCAAGGGCGATGTTGTCGCCTGGACCCCGTCGGTCGTCGCGACGATCGCCCTGGCCGCCGCCGTCATCGCGAGCATTGGCCTGGGCGTCATGCCTGGCCCGGTGCTTGACCTGGCCGGCCAGGCCAGTCAGTTCATCCGCTGACCCGT
>CALLYN010000253.1 GCA_937858455.1 uncultured Kouleothrix sp. | reverse complement strand
GCCCGCGCCGAGCTCGACGAGCTGGCCGGCACCCTGGCCGAGGCCGAGCCCGACGCGCCGCCGGCAGTCGCGATCACGGTCGCGCACACGCTCGCCGAGGGCATCCGCACTACCATTCAGGAGCAGCGCGCCGACCTGCTGCTGCTGGGCTGGCAGGACGACCGATCGTCGCCCGAGCGGCTGTTTGGCCCGCCGATCGACGCGCTGCTGCGCGACCCGCCCTGCGACGTGGTAGTGCTGCGGCTTGGCGCCGAAGCGGCCGTGCCGCGCGTGCTGCTGCCGGTGCGCAACGGCCCGCACACGCCGCTGGCCTGCGACATGGCGCTGGCGCTGGCGAACCACCACGACGCCGCGATCACCATTCTGTACGCCCACGACCCGCGCCGCCCCGACGACCTGACCGTGCGCGAGAGCCTGCAGTCGCTGCGCTCGCTGCCGCGCGTCAACCGCTGGCTCGAGCGCGCCATGCCCGCCGAGCAGGCCATCCTGGCCGAGGCCGCCGACCACCAGCTGATCGTATTAGGCGTGACCGGCCGGCGCACCGACCCCGAGGCGCCGATCGGGCCGCTGGCCGAGCGTATCCTGCGGCTCTCGTCGGCCGCGGTGGCGCTGGTATGCCGGCGCATGGCCCCGGCCGAGGCCCAGGCCCAGCAGATCTGGCAGCAGCAGCGCGACCTCTCGGCCACCGTCGATCGCTGGTTCGCCGAAAATACCTTCACCAGCGCCGAGTTCCGCAACATCCAGCGCCTGGTCGAGCTCAAGCGCCAGCGCGGCCTGACGATCAGCCTAGCACTGCCGGCGCTGAACGAGGCCGCGACCGTCGGCGAGGTGATCGGCCGCTCGCAGCAGGCGCTCATGCACGACGCGCCGCTGCTCGACGAGATCGTGCTGATCGACAGCCGCTCGACCGACCGCACCCGCGAGATCGCCGCCGAGCACGGCATCCCGGTGTTTATTCACCAGGACATCCTGCCGCAGTACGGGTCGTTCAGCGGCAAGGGCGAGGCGCTGTGGAAAAGCCTGTATGTGCTCAAGGGCGATATTGTGGTGTGGGTCGACACCGACATCACCAACTTCCACCCGCGCTTCATCTACGGCCTGCTCGGGCCGCTGCTGCGCGAGCCGCGACTGGTGTACAGCAAGGGGTTCTACCGCCGCCCGCTGCGCGTGGGCGAGACGGTGGTGGGCACCGGGGGCGGCCGCGTCACCGAGCTGACCGCCCGGCCGCTGCTGAACCTGTTCTACCCCGAGCTTTCGGGCGTGGTGCAGCCGCTCTCGGGCGAGTACGCGGTGCGGCGCGAGGCGATCGAGTGGGTGCCGTTCTTCACCGGCTATGGTGTCGAGACCGGCATGCTGCTCGACCTGCTCGAGTACCACGGCCTGGGCGCGCTGGCGCAGGTCGACCTGCAGCAGCGCATCCACCGCAATCAGGATCTGCTCTCGCTCTCGAAGATGGCGTTCGCGATCATCCAGGTGGTGATGCAGCGCATGGAAGAGCGCCGGCGCGTGCAGCTGGTCGAGCCGGTGAACCAGGCCATGAAGCTCATCCAGCACGCCGCCGACGGCGGCTTCCACCTCGAGGTGCGCGAGATCCGCGACCACGAGCGGCCGCCCATGGCCAGCATCCCCGAGTACCGGCGCCTGCGCGGCCTGCCGCCCACGCTCGGCAATAGCTGGCGCGGCCCGCGTGGCAGCTAGCCCAAGCCGGCAAGCTGGCAAGTTGCCACGTTTGCATCAAGGACGATACCCTGCAACCGGTCAACAGCCAGAAAGGAGCGGCTATGAGCCAGGCCATCCGCGCGCACCTCGAGGCGCTGTACGGCCCCGAGCGCGCCGCGCCGGCCTACGCGCAGCTGGCCGCGACCCTGGCCGAGTTCGCCGCGGCCCTTGCGGCTGACGTCGCGTCCACCCTGCCCCGCTTCATCGGCAATTTCAATCGGGGGGATGCGCGGGCTCGCGCCGTCACTCGAGAATTGCTGGACCTCGCCGACCCTCTGCCGGATTCGGCCACCCTCGCCGCGGGTCTTGCCTGGCTGCGCGACGCGGACCTGCGCGGCGCATCTGGTGAAGCGCCGGGTCCGTCGGAATCCCGGTGGAGGGGGTGAGGCTGCGGCGGTTCTTCACGGCGACCACGGGCATTGTACAGCCTCCCACGATGGAGGTGACTTTTCCGATGTTGCAACGAGCCTCGGCCCGGGAACCTTCCCGTGCGCGAAAATTCCAAGAGCTACGCGGGGCTCTATCCCTACGCGGCCACAGCCCAGTCGGTTGCACGAACAGGGCCGGACACTCATAGGTGACGTTTTTCACCGTCACCGCTGAGCTCTCACCGAACCCTTCGCACGGG
>CALLYN010000252.1 GCA_937858455.1 uncultured Kouleothrix sp. | reverse complement strand
GGCTGGCCGGCGCCGCGCTCGACGTGTTCGCGCAGGAGCCGGCCATGGACAGCGCGCTGGCCGGCCACGCCAAGGTGCTGGCCACGCCGCATATCGCCGCCAGCACCGAAGACGCCCAGCGCAGCGCGGCGATCAGCGTAGCCGAGCAGATCATCGCGCTGCTGCGGCCGCGCCGCGTGGCCGACACGCTCGGCCTGCGGGTGGTGCCGCTCAGCCTGGTGGTGCCGCACGAGTCGTTCGACGCCCAGCGCGCCGCCGACCTGGCCGCGCGCCTCGACGCCGAGGGCACGCTGATCAACCCGCCGGTAGTAGCCGAGCGCGACGGCCGCTATGTCGTGCTCGACGGCGCCACCCGCACCGCGGCGATGCGCCAGCTCGGCTTCCCGCACACCGTCGTGCAGATCGTGCCGGCCGACCAGGCCAACCACAACGCGCACACCTGGTTCCACGCGATCTCGGGCGCCTCGCCCGAGGGCCTGCTGGCGCTGCTGCACGCCGTGCCGGGGCTCGAGCTGCGCGAGCTGGCGCCCGAGCAGCTGCGCGAGCGCCTGCAGATCGAGCAGGCGCTGGCCGGGCTCTATACCGCCGATAAGCGCGGCTTCCTCTTACGCGCCGCGCCTGATCAGCAGCACGACTGGCTCGACGTGCTCAACCCGGCGGTCGAGCGCTACACCGCCTGGGGCAGCGTCGAGCGCACGCTCGCCACCGACATGGGCGCGCTCAAGGCGCAGTTCCCGCAGCTCGCCGGGCTGGTGGTGTTCCCGCAGCTCACCGCCGACAGCATCCTGGCGCTGGCGGCGGCCGGGCGCGTGCTGCCGGCCGGCATCACGCGCTTTGTCATCCCTGGGCGCGTGCTACGCCTCAACCTGCCGCTCGCGTTTCTGCGCGGCGACGAGCCGCTGGCCGCCAAGAGCGACCAGCTCGACCGCATGCTGCAAGAGAAGCTGGCCGGCCGGCGCATTCGCTACTACCAGGAGCCGGTGGTGCTGCTCGACGAGTGAGGCGCGGCAGATCCGCCGCGCCGCGCCGTACGTAGCAGCTTCTAGATACCAACTAGGAGTTGCGCATTTGCGTGTTTCGGCTTCCTCAAGCGATGAGATTGAGCCTGCGGCAGCATAGTACCTGTTCATCTTCTGTGTGCAGTTTTTCCGCGCTCCGCGCGGAAAAACTGCATACGTCCAAAAGGAAAGTACCGCTCTGCCGAAGGCTGAGCACGCCAAGTGCGTAACTCCTAACCAACATGAAAATACAGGAGTTTTCCCAATGACTGAGGCATCACAAGACGATCCGGCGTACTTCGCGCCGCTGGCCGGCGCCGATTTCATGGTGCTCACCACCTACCGCGCCAGCGGCGAGGCGGTTCCTACCACGGTGTGGTTCGCCGAGGTGGCCGGGCGCGTGTACGTCACCACCAACCAGAACCTCAAGAAGGTCGCGCGTATTCGCGCTACGCCTGCGGTGCTGGTGGCGCCGAGCGACCGGGTGGGGAATCTGCAGGGGCCGGCGGTGTCCGGCCGCGCGCGCGTGCTCGGCCCCGACGAGGCGCCCGCCGCCGAGGCGGCGCTGCGCGCCAAGTATGGCGAAATGTACACCGCCACGACTGCACGCATGGATGCAACTCAGCCGCCCAACAGCCGGGTGTTCATCGAGGTGACCCCGCCGTAGGCCGCGCGCTCCGCAAGCCGCAGGCCCCCGCTCGCCATGCGAAAAGTCGGCCCTCACCCCCCTCTCCCGCGCGCGGGGAGGGGGGTTATTGTTGGCTTTGTGGTGCGGTCGCCGCCGCGACCGCACCACAAAGCCAGGGGGAGGGGTCGAAAGACGTTGCACGAGCCCTGGCCATGCGAGCGGGGGCCTGCTCGTTGGCAGCAGGATCGCGTATAATAGGCTGCTCGCTTGATCGCTTAATAGATTGCGTTGCACTGAGTGGCGAAGCCACGCTGCAACATAATAAGGAATTTCGGGGCGGCTTCGCCGCCCCCAAACCCCCACCAAAGTGTAAGTAATCAAGCGAAGCTGGTATCACCGTGGCGGCTGGCGCTGCGGCAGAGAGGCGGCGCCGGCCCTGGCAAGAGGAGGAGTACGCCCATGAGCCATCGCGAAAGCGCGGCGACGCGCCGGGCGCGCGCCGCCGAGCACGCAGCCGCCGAGCCAGAGCACGACCTCGGGCTGGAGCGCGTGATCTTCTTCAGCGACGCAGTGTTCGCGATCGCGATCACCCTGCTGGCGCTCGAGATCCGCCTGCCCGCCGGCGCCGAGATGTCCTCCGGCGCCGATCTGCTGGCGGCGCTGCTGGGCATCTGGCCGCGCTACCTGAGCTACGGCATCAGCTTTCTGGTGATCGGCATGTACTGGATGTCGCACCACCGCATGTTTCGCTCGATCGCGCGCTACGACGGCCGGCTGATGTTCCTCAACCTGCTGCTGCTGCTGTGCGTCGGCTTCATCCCGTTCCCCACCAGCATCATCGGCGAGTACACCGGCCAGGTGGCCACGGTGTTCTACGCGCTCACCATGATCGTGACCGGCCTGATGACCTGGGCGCTGTGGTGGTATGCCAGCGGCGCCGGCGGCCGGCTGCTGGCGCGCCCGCTCGACGCCAGGCAGCTGCGCAATAGCCGCCTGCGCACGCTGGTGGCGCCGCTGGTGTTCGTGATCTCGCTTGGCATCTCGTTTGTGAACGACGACCTGGCGCGCCTTTCGTGGCTGGCGATCGCGCCGCTGCTGCTGGTGCTGCACCCATAGCCGCGCTGCCTTGCGGCCGGCGCTCTTGCCCCTGGGCTTTGATGTTTTGCAGGCGGTTTTCCGGAGAAACCGCACACGATACGGAGAAGAGTACCCCTCTGCCGAAGGCTGAGCGCGCCAGCTGCGTAAGCCCTAAAGCAATTGCGGGGGTGGCTTCGCCGCCGCCGAACCCCCACCACAAAAACCTGCCGTACGGCGTGTCAATGTAACCTAAAAGGTGTATACTACCCGCCGAATAGCAGACTATACAGCGAGCGAGGCGGCCGTGTCAGTTGAACCTGTCGTTCGTTACGAAACCGAGCGCGGCGCCTGGATCTACCGCATCTCGGCGCAGGTCTTCCCCATGCTCGTCGCGAACGTCTACCTCGTCGTCGACGGCGAGTATGTCGCGCTTGTCGATACCGGCAGCGGCCTTGGCCAGAGCAGCGAGCACATCCGGCGCGGAATGGAGCAGATCCGCGACGATTGGGGCGCGCGCATCGGCTGGGCCGATATCCGCCGCGTCGTGATCACCCACGCGCATGTCGACCACTACGGTGGCCTGGGCGCGGTGCGCGCGCTCACCAGCGCGCCGCTGGCGGTGCACGAGCTCGACCGGCGTGTGCTGACGAACCACGAGGAGCGGCTGGTGCTGGCCAGCCGCGCGGTGTCGGCGTTCCTGTGGCGCGCCGGCGTCTCCGAGTCGAACCACGCCAGCCTCATGGGTATGTACGGCTGGAGCAAGGGCCTGCTGCGGTCGACCGAGGTCGAGACGGTGCTGCGCGACGGCGACCTGCTCGACGATCGCATGCTGGTGCTGCACGCGCCCGGCCACTGCCCCGGCCAGGTGTGCCTGCAGATCGACGATGTGCTGCTCAGCGCCGACCACGTGCTGCCGCACACGTCGCCGCACATGGCCCCCGAGAGCATCACGCCCTCGACGGGGCTGGGCCACTACCTCGAGGCGCTGCGCAAGATCGCGGCGGTGCCGGGCATCCACCTGGCGCTCGGCGGCCACGAGGGGCCGATCGGCGACCTGTACGAGCGGATCGCGCAGATCGAGGCGTCGCACCAGCGCAAGCTCGAGCGGCTGCTAGCGGCCTGCGCCGAGCCGCGCACGATCAACGAGCTGTCGAAGCAGATCTACCCGCACGTCGACGGCTACAATATTCTGCTGGCGATCGAGGAGGTCGGCGCCCACGTCGAGTACCTCGACCAGCGCGGCCTGCTGGCGATCGCCAACCTCGACGAAGTTGCCGGCGATGAGTTCGCCGCGCCGCGCTACCACCGCCTTTAACGCCCGAACGAGCAGCGAGTGCGTACCGGCGCGATCCATCACCGCCCCGCATCTTTGGCTCTGTATGGGCGCGATCGATCGCGCCCCGCGCATCAAACTCGATTGCACCATGCCCTTGTAGCATGTCAACGAAGTGAGCGCATATTCGCTGAGCCAACGAGGCTCCATGTCAGGCTGAACGGGGTGAAACATCTCACGGATAAACACCGATTTCCATCGAGAAAAGGAAGCTGCGCTCACCATGACACTGAACATACAGGCAAACGCTGTTGACACAGTTCTGAGTACAGGCTACCGCAGGTTCGATCCGAATTTTCCGAATAAAGGACGAAGCACAAAAGACGGAAGACGGCGCTGATTCGTCTTCCGTCTTTCGTGAAACCCGGTGCGGATGTGTGATAGCCTGCTCTTAAGGAAACGAGGTGCATACATGACCGTAGACCCACTGGTATCGGTTGAGTGGCTGAAAGACCACCTCGGCGACCCGCAGGTGCGCGCGGTGGACGTGCGCTGGTACCTGACCGAGCCGCACCGCGGGCGCGCCGACTACGACGCCGCGCACCTCCCCGGCGCGGTGTTCATGGACATCGACGGCGACCTGGCCGCGCCGCGCGGGCAGGGGCCGGGCCGCCACCCGCTGCCGGTACAACCGTGAAATATGTCGGAGATTACGTCGCGAGGAAACTACTTCTCAAATTCCTATAATAATGCTCACAGCACGTATGGATGAGACAGACAAAGTTCATGGGCTAAATCTTGGGGCAGATGATTACATCGTGAAGCCTGGAAGCATTCGGGAAAATTGTGCGCGGATTCGCCTCCTTCTGAAGCGATATGAGCGTCTCACGAGTACTTCAACACTGCAGGAAACCGCGAACACCCTCACGATCGGTTCGCTCGAAATTGATCGAGAGCTCCGCCGGGTTCACCTGAATCCAACCCGGCGTCACGTGACCCGAGAGGGATTCCATCTGCTCACGGCCGAGCTTGTGCACGCGCTCGCGGAGGGTGATGGTGTCACCGACCTCGACGCCGTAGCTCGGACGGTCAAGCTTGCGGCCGTTCACGAGCACGTGGCCGTGGACGGTGAGCTGACGCGCGCCCCAGATCGTCCGGGCGAAGCCGGCGCGACGAAGGACGTTGTCGAGGCGCGACTCGAGAAGCTGCATGAGCACCTCGCCGGTGTTGCCCGGACGACGGCCCGCTTCCGCAAGGTAGTTGCGGAACTGCTTCTCAAGCACGTTGTAGTGATAGCGAAGCTTCTGCTTCTCGTTCTTGCGGATGCCGTAGTCCTTGAGACGACGGCCGCGGAAGCCGTGCATGCCGGGGACGGTGAGCTGCCGCTTGGCGGTGTGCTTCGGGGTGTCCGCGATCGGAACGCCGACCTTGCGGGAGAGCTTCACCTTCGGACCGAGGTAACGAGCCATCGCAATCCTTCTCTTGACGGATCCTCGCTCGACTCGATCGAAGCGGCATCAGGCCACTCGGCGAGGGAGCGATCCCAGCGTCTCCGACGTCGCGAGCGGTCCAGTCCGGTGGGGAAGGGACGCGCAGGCCTCGGTCGGAAGCGGGTCAAAAACGCGTTGGAAACCACAATTCCGGGCGGGACGCCCGACCGGAGGATCGGGAAGTAGACCAAAGCGAAGGGGCTTCGTCAAGGAAGCAGGTCAGGCTGCGCGGAGGTTCAGGCCGTCGCGATCGTCGGGGGTGATGCCGAGCCCCGGTCCGGTGACGGGCAGGGGAATGCCCAAGTCCTCGGCGATGCCGACCAGAGCGACCCGGGTCGCATGCATGAAGGTACCTGCGGCGGCGTCGGGGAGGAGGGCGCCGAGGGTCCGCAGGGCAGGGACGAGGGCGGTCGGACCGACGCCGCAGGTGGCGTGGGTGCCGTCGCGGGTGGCCTCGCAGACGGCGGCGGTGGTGTCGGCGCCGACGCGGATGCCCTGTTCCCAGGCCGTCAGCCCGGAGACGATGGCGGCGATGATCCGGAGGCAGAGGCTCCGGCGGGCGGATTCGCTGCTGGCCACCGCAAAGGCAGTCAGCATGTCGTCGTGTCGAAGCGCCACAACGGCCCTGAGGAGGTCAAGACGTGGGGTAGAGACGGGGCAGGCACCCAAGAGCGCCCCAGCGGTCTCGAGGTCGCCATCGAGCAGGCGCAGGGTCGCGAGGCGGTCGATCACGGCCGGCTCCGCGCCGAGATTCTGCGGAAGAAGTCGCTCGAGATGCTTGGCCCGCGCCAGGTCGCCGG
>CALLYN010000251.1 GCA_937858455.1 uncultured Kouleothrix sp. | reverse complement strand
GAAGCGCTGGGTCGATGGCGGCGCGCCGCCGCCGGTGCGCGGCAGGCTGGCCGGGGCGGGCTGCGCCACTGGCAGCGCCAGCGTGGCCAGCGGGAACGGCTTGAGCAGCAGCGCCGGAATGGCCTGCGCAGTCGCGAGGTCGTTGTCGTCGGGCTGGGCGGCCTGGTAGCGGAATGCGCCGCTGGGGTTTTGCAGCGCCAGCAGCGCGTCGATCGGATCGCTCGCGCCAGGCTTGAGCGAGCGCGGGTCGACGCCGGCCGCGACAAGCGCCTGGATCACATTCGCCGTGGAGTTGGCGTCGGTGTCGGCGCCGAACGACGAGCTTTTCGAGTAGGGGAAGCCGCCGTCGGCGTTCTGCTGCGACTCGAGGTAGGCCAGCGCGCGGCCGAGCACTGCCGAGCGCGCCCTGGCGGCGGCCAGCGCCTGCACCACCAGCGCGGTGGTGTTGGTGTCGCTGCCCGAAGCCGCGCCGCCATCAAAGCTCCAGCCGCCGTCGGGCAGCTGGGCCTTGCCAAGCGCAGCGAGCGCCTGGGGCGGGATGGGCTGGCCGGTGGCGGCCAGCGCCAGCAGCGCGTAGGCGTGGCCGGTGATATCGGCGCCGTAGCGGCCAGTTTTCGCGTCGTAGGTGCGCGCCAGCGCGCCGAGCAGATCGTGCTCGCCGAACGAGCGCGGATCCTTGCCGGCGGCCACCACCGCCAGTGTCAGCTTGCCGGCGGCGGCGGCGGATTTCGCGGCGTAGGCGGCGGCGTTGTTGCCTAGGTATGTCACCGGCGTGGCGCCATTGCTGAACACGCCATTCGGGTCGGTTCCGGCAGCGGCCAGCGCAAAGATCGCATCGGCGCTCGCGCCGGCATCGAAGCCGGGGAAGCTGCCGTCGCTCTGCTGGCGCGAGCGTAGCCAGCCGAGCGCAGCTTGGGCGGCCAGGCCCGGATCGGTGGCGGCGCGCGCGGGCGCGACGGTGGCAGCCTGCGCCAGCACGATGGCGAGCGCGGCGAGCGCGGCGAGCATGCGTTTCATGAGCTTCCCTTTCTGTACAAGCGTTCGGCGGCGAACAGCGGGGCGGCCACGCGCTTCGGGAAACAACAAACCCCCTCCAGCAATCGGAGGGGGCGAGACGCATGTCGCGGCACTGCCTCACCCCATTCCAGCGCGGGTGTGAATGGCGAAAACCGCAAGGGCGGGCATTCTGGCTCGCCGAGCGTGTAGGTATTGACTGTTGAGCATTGAGCCAGCAGAAGCCCTGCCACCCCAGCGCCCAGCGTTCAACCCCAGCACTTCGGCATACAGCAGCGTGGACTGCGCCGGCATCGCACCGGCTTTCCCCAATTAACCCCGTCGCTTCCTTCGGGGCCCTTGCTTGTATCGATTATGGCGCAATCCTAGCACGAAGCGCCGCACGCGTCAACTGCGATGCGGGCTGGTCGTGTATAATGCTCGTGTGCAAACTATCACGAATGGCCCACAAACAGCGCCGGCGCGGCCACCCGCGAAGCTCCCGCCGCTCAATATTCGCCCACGGCGGCGCTTTCTGCGCATCTCGTGGTACTTCCTGGGCGTGATCGTCCACGTATTTCTGATCGACATTCTGCTGAGCCGCTGGCGGCTGACGCGCTGGTACCCGCGCCGCAGCGGCATGCGCCGCTGGATCGCGATCGCCCGCAGCTTTCGCGGGCTGGCGGTGCAGATGGGCGGCGTGCTGATCAAGCTCGGGCAGTTCCTCAGCTCGCGCGCCGATATTCTGCCGGTGCAGATCACCGACGAGCTGGCCGGCCTGCAGGACGAAGTGCCGCCCGCGCCGCTGCCGTATATTCTGGCGACGATCGTGGCCGAGCTGGGCGCCGACCCGGCCGACCTGTTCGACGAGTTCTCGCCCACGCCGGTGGCGGCCGCGTCGCTCGGGCAGGTGTTCTTTGGCAAGCTGCGCGACGGCCGCGAGGTGGCGGTCAAGGTGCAGCGGCCGCGCATCGACGAGATCGTCGAGATCGACCTGCGCGCGGTCGAGTGGGCCGTGCGGGTGGTGCGCCACTACCCGGCGATCAAGCGCCGCGCCGACCTGCTGGCGCTGTTCGAGGAGTTCAAGCGCGTGCTGCTCGAAGAGCTCGACTACCTGCAGGAAGCGCAGAACGCCACGGCCATCCGCGGCAACCTGGCCAGCATGCCCGGCGTGTACATCCCCGAGCCGTACCCCGAGCTGTCGACCCGGCGCGTGCTGATCATGGAGCGGATCAGCGGCATCAAGATCAACGACATCGAGGCGCTCGAACGCGCCGGGATCGACCGCAACGAGCTGTCGCACCGCTTCTACCGCGCCTACCTGCACCAGTGGTTTCTCGACGGCGTATTCCACGCCGACCCGCACCCCGGCAACCTGTTCGTGCGCGTCGAGGCGCCTGCCGCCAGCGCACTCGTGCCCGCCGCCGAGCCCGCCAGCCGAAATGGCACCTCGGACACCCCGCCAACCGGCAGCGCACGGCCGGGCACGCCCTGCACGCTGATCTTCATCGACTTCGGCATGGTCGGCCGGCTAGGCTCGCGCGCCATGGATGCGCTGCGCCAGGGCACCGTGGCGGTGGCCACCAACGACCCGGCGCGCTTTGTGCAGGCGCTCGACCACCTGGGCGTGATCTTGCCCGGCGCCGATCGCCGGCCGATCGTTCAGGCCACCACGATCCTGTTCCGCCACACCTACGACCGCAGCATCCGCGAGCTGACCAGCGCCGAGGTGGCCGAAAACGTGTTCGGCGAGGTCGAGCACCTGGTGCGCGATCTGCCCTTCCAGATGCCGCAGGATCTGATCTACCTCGGCAGGGCGGTGAGCATGGTCAGCGGCATGACCACTGCGCTCGACCCGGACATCAACCTGTTCGAGACGCTGCGACCGTTCGCGCAGGAGCTGGTGACGCGCGAAAGCCGCGACGGCGACTGGGTCGAGCGCGCGCGCAAAGAGCTGACCAGCGCCGGGCAGATCCTGGCCACGCTGCCGCGACAGATGGACGATTTCTACAAGGCGGCCAACCGTGGCGAGCTGCAGATGCGCGTCGACCTGAGCCGGCTCGAGCGCAGCATGCGCCGCGTCGAGCGCGCCACCGGGCGGCTAGCCGGCGCGATCGTGGCCAGCGGGCTGTTTGTCGGCGGCGTGCTGCTGCGCATCAACACATTTGCCGCCGAGGCGCGCTGGGCCTGGGCCGCGGCCGCGCTGGTGGCGATCTGGACGCTGTGGCCGCGCGGCGAGCGTTGACAGGCGCAAGCCGCGCAAGTATGATAGCAGAGGGCTGCCGGTCGCGCGGCTTGGTTTTTGTGTGCGCGAAATAGCGGCAGGACGGAGGTAGCTGCTTGCGAAGCTGGAAGTTCTGGCTCGGTGTAGCCATCAGCATCATCTTCTTATACCTGGCGCTACGCGGGCTGGATTTCGCGGGCTTCTGGGCGACGGTGCGCCACGCCAACTACTGGTGGCTGCTGCCCGGCGTGGCGGTGTACTTCGGCGCGGTGTGGGCGCGCACCTGGCGCTGGCACTACATGCTGCGGCACATCAAGCCAGTGTCGCTGGCGCGGCTGTTCCCGGTGGTGGTGATCGGCTACATGGGCAACAATGTCTACCCGGCCCGCGCCGGCGAGGTGCTGCGCTCGTATATCCTCAAGCGCAAGGAAGGCGTGCCGGTGAGCGCGTCGCTGGCCACGGTGGTGCTCGAGCGGCTGTTCGACGGCCTGGTGATGCTGCTGTTCGTATTCGTGACGCTGCCGTTCGCGCCGCTGCCGGCCGGCTACGCCGCGCTGGTGACGCTGTTCAGCGTGCTGTTCTTCGCCGCGCTGGTGGTGTTTCTGGCGCTGGCGGTACGGCCCGCGCGCATGAGCCGGGTGTACGCCTGGCTGGTCGAGCGCGTGCTCCCCACCGGCCTGCGGCCGCGCGTCCACGGCCTGTTCGATCGCTTTGTCGAAGGCCTGCAGTCGCTGCGCAGCCCGCGCGAGCTCGCGCTGATCTTCGCCTCGTCCACCGTGATCTGGCTGACCGAGACGACCAAGTACTGGTTTGTGATGCAGGCGTTCCCGTTTCACGTGCCGTTCTCGGTGCTGATGCTGATGACCGCAGTGGTGAACCTGGCCACCACGCTGCCCTCGACCCCCGGCTACGTCGGCACGTTCGACGCGCCGGGGATCGCGATTCTGGCGGCCTACGGCGTGGCCAAGGCGGTGGCCACCGGCTACACGCTGGTGCTGCACGTGGCGCTGTGGCTGCCGATCACCGCGCTGGGCGCGCTGTTCATGCTGCTTGAGCACGTCGGCTGGGGCGACTTCGGCCGCGCCGTCGAGGAGCGCAGCGCCGAGGCGTCGTGAGTTTCGATCTTCACTACAGAGGCACAGAGCGCACGGAGGTTGTTAAACATCTCAGTGTCCTCTGTGTCTCTGTGGTGAGTAACGTAGGGTTTCAGCTATGAGGGTTGCGATTGTTGGGGCGGGCATCGCCGGGCTCACCGCCGCGCACGATCTTGCCAGGGCCGGCCACACAGTGGTGGTGTACGAGGCCGGGGCGCAGGCAGGCGGGCTAGCCTCGGGCTTTCGCGACGAGCGCTGGGACTGGCCGCTCGAGCGCTTCTACCACCACATCTTCACCACCGACGCGGCGATCATCGGCTTGGTGAACGCGATCGGCTTCGCCGACCAGATGTTTTTCCGCCGGCCGCTCACCGCGCAGTGGTGGAACGACCGCGGCTACGCGCTGACCGGCAACCGCCCTGCGCTGCCGCTGCCGGGCGGCCCGCGCGAGCTGCCGCTGCCCGACTGCGTGGCGCGAAC
>CALLYN010000250.1 GCA_937858455.1 uncultured Kouleothrix sp. | reverse complement strand
CGATCAGTGGAGGCCACATCCTCATCCACAATTTCGACATTGATCTCGTAGTTGCTGGTGTCAGGGGAGGGGTGACACATCTGGCTGTGCAGCCCGAGCGCGCCGGCAGTCGTGGTATAATCTCGTGATGCCAGGCGGTGTGCCCGGCCTGGCGAACTGCCTTTCTACGGCTTGCAGCAGGCGTAATCGAATGGATCGACCGTATTTGACCGTGGATGTCGAGCGGCGCGGCTATGGGCGGCGCTATACCGAGCTGCCGGTCGACGTACTGACGCGCGAGGGTTTTTCGATCGATTTCACCGGCGCCTACATGCGCCCCGAGCGGATCGACATCCGGCCCGGCGACGTTGTGCGCTGGCGCGATGGTGAGCGCCGGGTGCAGGCCAACGTGGCCGAGGTGCGCCGCGAGCCGGGCTGGCTGCATGTGATCGTCGAGGGCGCGTTTCCACTGCCCCCCGACGCCTTTTTCCCCTGAAGCGCGCGATCCGATCGCCGCAGCACGCGCCAGCGGTGGCGCTCAGCTCTCTTCCGCCTCGCGCACCAGCAGCCAGCACAGCGCCACGCCCAGCAGCGTCGCGGCCGCGCTCAGCAGGCCGGTGGCCCAGATGCCGCGCGACTGCCATAGCGGCTCGGCCAGCTGCGAGCCTGTCGCGCGGCCGGTGCCGCTCATCAGCACGCACAGCGCCAGCACCGTGCCGCGCAGCGCCGGCGCCACGCCCGAAGCCAGCGGGAAGGCCGAGACAATCGAGAACTCGAAGCACAGGTCGAACAGGAAGAACAGCGGCAGAAACAGCAGCCAGCGGCCATCGCTCAGCGGCAGCAGCGCCGCGCTGACGGCGGTAAGCGTGTAGCCCGCCAGCACCGCGCGCTTTTTGCCCACCCGGTCGACCAGCGCGGTCGAGCCGAGCGAGCCGCCAAGCTCGGCCACGCCCAGCAACGCAAACACCTGCCCGAGCTGGCCCTCGGTGGCGCCAAAGCTCGTTTTGAGCCAGGCGCCCTGCACTATGAACACCAGGTCGACGCCCAGCGCGCTGCAGAACAGCAGCGCCAGCATGCCCAGGACGCTGGGCGCCCGCAGCGCGCGCCAGTCGGTTCGCGGCCGCACCGTGCCGGGCGGATGTGGTGGCGCCTGCGGCAGGCCAAAGCGCACCAGCGCCAGCGAGCACAGCGCCGCCAGAAAGATCACGCCAAACGACCAGCTCGTGTCGCCGGTGGCCTGCACCAGCTGCATCAGCGGCGCCACGCCCAGCAGTGCCGCACCGGCCCACGAGGTTTCGAACACGCCCAGCGCCCGGCCGCGCCGGGCGTAGCTGGTGCGCGCGCTCAGGTAGGCCTGCGCCGAGGGCTGGTACAGCGCCACCGCCAGGCCGATCAGCGCATAGCCTGCCAGAAAGCCGCCGAACGTCGTCGAGAGCGTGCACAGCGCCGCGCCGCAGCACAGCAGCACCAGCCCGGCGGCCATGATCGTGCGCTCGCCGCGAGCATCGGCCAGGGCGCCGCCCAGCGGCCCGGCCACCGACGCCAGCACCTGCACCGTCACCAGCGCGCTGACCGTGCGCAGGTCGACGTGCAGGCGCCCGGCCAGGAACGGCTGCAGCGGGTAGACGATCCGGTAGGCTACGTTCAGCGCCAGGCGCCCGAGCGTGACGGCGGCGAGCTGGCCGCTGGTGAGCGTATCGGCTTGCCCAAGCGTCGGGCTGGTGTTGATGGGTGTAGATTCCACGTTATTGCCCCGGATGCGTAGCAGGCGCGATAGATCGCGCCTGTAGAGTTTTCCAGTGTATTGCCCGCATACTAGCGTAGCGGGCGTGAGAGATCGCGCCCGCACAGTGGCAAGCTGCGCGCCGCCGAAACGTGGCAGGTTCAGCTGAACAATGGCTAACTTTCGAACGAGCCCTCGCCAAGCTCGGCGCGAATCATGGCGATCTGGCGCTCAGCCTCGGCGCGCCAAAACGCGTCGTGCGCCAGCTCCAGGTAGCGGCCGAGATCCTCCAGCGCGGCGCGCTGGTCGCCGTGGAAGCGCTGGAACAGCCCACGCTGCAGGTACGGGTCGGGCCAATCGGGCGCGAGCGCAATTGCGCCGGACAGGTCAGCGAGCGCGCCAGGCAGGTCGCTCAGCTCGCGCCCGCGGATGAGGCCGCGCCGGTAGTGCGCCTGCGCGAAGCCCGGCCACAGCCGCAGCGCCCGGTCGAACGCGCGAACGCCGGCGCGGAAGAATGGCTGGCTGGCGCCGCGAATGCCCCAGTAGCACCAGCTCAGGCCCCAGGCGTACCACCAGTAGGCCAGCGCGCGGCGCCAGGGCGCCACGGAAAGATATTGCTGCGTCATGGCTGGCCCCCGCCGAGGTGCTCGAGCATCATGCGGATGGCGGCCTGGTGGCCGGGCCGGTAGAACCCGGCCAGCGCGTCGGCGTCCATGTCGATCGGCACGGCGAGGGCGTAGGGGAAGCCCACCAGCGCCTCGAGATCGGCGCCGGCCGGCGGGCGGGCCGGCGCGCCAGCGGCCAGCGCGGCACGGCAGTGGTGCTCGAGCGTGTCGAAGTAGGCGCGGTTCTGCTTCAGCACCTCCGGCCCGGCCGCCACCGGCGCGTGGCAGAACAGCGCCGCCGCCGGGTCGAGCGCCTGCATGCGCTCGAGCGACTGGCGCAGCTGCGGCAGGGCTGCGGCCGACGCGGCGAACGGGAACGGCAGCTCGGCCGCGTCGCCGGCCAGCAGCGTGCCGATCTGCGGGATGAACACCGAGATGTGATCGGGGGTATGGCCGGGCGTAGCAAACAGCTGCAGCGTCAGGTCGCCGCCAACGATCGCCAGCGTCTCGTCGAACAGCAGCGTCGGCGCGGTCAGCAGCACGTCGTCGAAGCGGCCTGGCTCGGCCGCGCGCTTGGCCGCGCGCTGTCGCTGCTGCCGCTGCGTCCCGTCGTCATCGACCAGCGCGCCACTGAGCTGGCGCTGGTCCATGGCGAAACCCGCCTGACGCCCCTGCCCGAGGATGAGATCCGCCGCGCCCCCCATGGCACCAG
>CALLYN010000249.1 GCA_937858455.1 uncultured Kouleothrix sp. | reverse complement strand
CCGCACGAGCATGTCGAGGTGGCCGAGTACCTGCGCGCGATCGACGTGCTCGAGGCGGCGCTGCGCGCGCTGGCCCTGCCATAGCGGCCGTGCTTTTTCTGCCCTCCTGGCGAAACCGGGCAGCACAGAACCCCAGAAAACGAAAGGAAGCCAGCCGCTTGGTATTGTTCGCGCCCCCTATAGTGAAAGTGAACAAGGCGCCAATAAATATTCAAGATTGATTCGGGAGTGTTTGGTATAAGTACTATAACACGGCACACGAAAATTTAGCGCTCTATGCCAATGCCTTTCCCTGCGCGGTATGCTATTCTGGCGCCACAGGGTAAAAGAAATGTGAAGAGCGATGTTGCGACACCGCACCAAGCGCAGCAGCTTGTGCGGTGTCGTTGCGTCTGCGAAGGCTGCACGCCACCTCCACGACCGAGGCGGCGTCAGCTCTGAGCGGCCAGCACGCTGTTGCTCCACGATCGAGAAGAAAGGAACAACGGGTATGTCAGAGATCCTTCGAGAAGCGCGGCGCCGATTTATGCGCAACCTCCGCAACCCGGTCATGCGCCACAATGTCGCTGTGCTAATGGGCGGCAAGCTGCTTGGTCTTGGCATTGTTCTAGGCCTGATGTGGACGATCCTGCCCGTTTCGGCGCACGCACAGAGCGGCGGCCCCGCCGACCCAACCGCGCAGATCAATGCGATCAACACTGTCTGGACGCTGGTGGCGGCCTTCCTGGTGTTCGGCATGCAGGTTGGCTTCGTGATGCTCGAGGCCGGCTTCGCGCGCGCGCGCGAGTCGGTCAATATCCTCGTCGAAGGCATCGCCGACACGTTTATCTGCGGCATCCTGTTTTGGGCCTTCGGCTTCGCGTTTATGTTCGAGCCAGGCACGCCGTTTATCGGCACCACCGGCTTCTTCCTGCAGGGCCTCGACCCGACCTACGGCTCGACAGGCGTGCCGCTGCTGGCGTTCTGGGTATTCCAGTTCGCGTTCGCCGACACCTGCTCGACGATCACCTCGGGTGCGATGGTCGGCCGCTGCGGTTTCATCGGCGACCTGCTGTATAGCGTCGGCGTCACCGGCTTCATCTACCCGATCATCGGCCACTGGTCGTGGGGCCCCGACGGCTGGCTGGCCGCGCAGGGCTTCCGCGATTTCGCCGGCTCGACGGTGGTGCACACGATCGGCGGCGCGATTGCCCTCGCCGGCGCGATTGCCCTCGGCCCGCGCCTCGGCCGCGTCTTCAAGCGCGATGGCGGCGAGCCCATGCCGCCGCACGACCTGGTGATCGGCGCGGTCGGCGGCCTGATCCTGTGGTTCGGCTGGTACGGCTTCAACCCCGGCAGCACGCTCTCGGCGCTCGACACCCAGGGCATCGGCCGGGTGGCCTTCAATACCACGATGGCGGCCTGCTCGGGCGGCCTGGTGGCGCTGTTCTGGTCGTACTTCCGCACCAAGAAGTGGGATCTGGGCCTGACGGTCAACGGCTTTCTGGGCGGCCTGGTGGCAATCACCGCGCCGTGCTACTGGGTTAGCCCCACGGGCGCGTTCTTCATCGGCGTCGGCTCGGCCTTCGCGGTGATCTGGGGCCTCGACTGGCTCGAGCACTGGCGGATCGACGACCCGATCGGCGCGGTGCCGGTGCATATGATGGCCGGCGTGTGGGGCACGCTCTCGCTCGGCCTGTGGGCCACCGGCGAGTATGGGCTGCCGACCCCGACCGGCGCCGATACCAGCACGGTGATCACCGGCCTGTTCTATGGCGGCGGCTTCGGCCAGCTGATTACCCAGACGGTCGGCTCGGCCAGCACGCTCGTCGCCACACTCGGCGTCGCGCTGGCGCTGATGTACGCGGTGAAGGCAACCGGCACGCTGCGTGTTTCGCGCGAAGGCGAGCTTGAGGGCCTCGATATGCACGAGCACGGCGCGTCGGCCTACCCCGAGTTTACCCTGGTGGCGCTGCACGGCGGCACCCACCACGATCCGGTTCCGGCCCCCACCTTTGTGCCAGGCGCAGTGGCAAATTCGATTACAATGAATGAGTAGCTGAGCTATTCACCCAAGGTCGTTTGCGCCGCGTGGCAAAGCCACGCGGCGCAGCAAAAGAAGATACAACTTGATCACGCTCAGATCAGCCGCGCTTGCAACATAGGTTGCGAGTGCGGTTCTTGGTATATCGAGCACAGCCACAAGGAGTTGCAGATGGTCACTATGGCCCGATTGCCCATGCGCGTTCACGATGTAATGCTGCTGTATCCATACCGCTGGATCGCTGCCGTCGTGTCGACCGTTACAGCATTGCTCTGGATCGCGCAGCAGCATATCGACCAGGCGAACATCGCGCTGTGCTATCTGCTGGCTGTGCTGCTGTGCGCCGCTACCGCCAGGCGCCTGCCGGCGCTGGTTGGCGCGGTTGTGTGCTTTTTAGCATTTAAGTTTTTCTTCGTCGAGCCAATTTTTGGCTTCAGCGTCAACGATATCGCCCGGCCGTGGGATCTGGCTAGCTTCATCGCCGCGGCACTACTCGCCGGCGCGATGACGCTTCGCGCGCGCGAGCAGGCGGCAATTGTGCGCGAGCAGGCGCGCGAGCTTGCAGCGCTGTCGGCACTTGCTCAGCAGCACACGGCGCCCCAGCCTGCCGAGCTTACCTACTTTGCCGACGGCGAGTTTTCAATCTTTCTGGACGATGCGGATTCCGAGCTGCTGCTGACGCTGTTCCATCAGCGCCGCCTGGTTGCACGGCAGCACCCCTCGTGGGAGCTTCACGACGCGCTGTCGGCGTTTGTGAGCTATTGGCTTGGGGTTCAAGCAAGCTCGCCGAAGGATACTGCCGATTAAAGACTCGGCAAGAGGTTTGGCGGAAAAGCATCTGCGCGGGCGGCTGTGCCGCCTCCGCGCCCCGCCAGGCGGGATGATCTGAACTTCGCGATCCCCTTAGAAGTTGTTTGAAAAGGGTGGTTTGGAGGGACTTTGTCCCTCCAAGTATTCACTTTTTCTGGCGGGTGGCGGCCACGAATGTGGCCGCCA
>CALLYN010000248.1 GCA_937858455.1 uncultured Kouleothrix sp. | reverse complement strand
GGGCGCACCAGCGGCCGCCAGCGTGGCGGCGGCGGCGGCTAGGCGCTCGGGCGTCAGCTCGGCCGCCTTGCCCAGGTAGACGCGGTGGAGTTTGCCCGATAGCTTGCGGTATGCTTTCCAGTACCAGCCGCCGCGCTGCCGCGCCTCTTTCCGCGCGGTAAAGCTGCCGCCCGCGCCCTGGTAGGCAAAGCTGGCCGCGACCTCGAGCCACGCGAACCACTCCGGCGTGCCGACGGCGATCGCCTGCTCGGCGCCGGCCGCGCCCCAGCTGAGCATATCTTCTCGCACAATCGGCGTAGATCCGGCCATCGCGCTTCACCCTTGTGCGGTTCCCCAACGCGGGTTCCCCAACCTCGGCCTAGTATAGCCTCGCCAGGGCGGCAGCGCAACTCGCGGCCATGGGGCGGGCAGGGCCGGCGCGATACAGCAGGCCCTCGCAGATACGGTATCATACCGCCAGCGGCGAGCTGTAGCGCTCGCCGAGGTCAGCCGACGCATACCGCCAATCAGGGAGTAGCAAGCCATGCACACCACTGTCGCCACGCCAACCGCATTTCCCGCGCCGGGGGTCTTCGCCGTATCGCAGCGCGTCACGCTGCTGTGCGCCACGCCCGGCGCGAGCATCCACTACACCACCGACGGCAGCACCCCAACAGCCGCCAGCCCGGCCTTCGACCCGTACCAGCTGCCGGTGCTCGAGGCGATCAACGACGGCGACCTGGGCACGACCTCGGCCTACACGATCAAGGCGCTCGCGCTGAAGCCGGGGATGGGCGCGAGCGACGTGGCCACCTTCAGCTACACGATCGAGCGCCGCGCGAAAGACGCGTATGTCTCGCAGGAGATCGCCGCCGGCGTGCACATGATCCTCGACTACGACGACACCAAGATGTACCTGCTGCTCGGCAGCGAGCGCGCCATGCTGATCGACGCCGGCCTGGGCACCGGCAACCTGCGCGCGTATGTCGAGCCCTTGCTCGGCGGCCGGCCGCTGGACGTGGTCATCACCCACGGCCACCCCGACCATATCGCGGCCATGGGCCAGTTTCAAGACCGCTATAACGTGTACATGAACCACCGCGACCTGCCGCTGGTGCAGCGCTTCGTCGAGCACATGGGTTACCAGATCGACCTGGAGCAGATCGAGGATCTGCGCGAGGGCGCGCGCTTCGACCTGGGCGACCGCAGCTTCACGGTGTATGAAGTGCCCGGCCACTCGCCCGGCTGCGTCGTGCTGCTCGACGAGGCCAGCGGCCTGCTGATCGCCGGCGACGCGGTTGGCAGCAACCGGCCGACGATCACCGACTCGCTGTGGATGCAGATGCCGGGCATGTCGCCGATCGACGAGTTCCTTTCGGCGCTGCAGGTGTTCCGCGCAAAGGTCGGCGGCGCGATCAAGCAGATCGTCGGCGGCCACAACGACCTGCCGATCTACGGCGAGACCTACCTCGACAACCTGCAGCAGGCCGCGCAGCTGCTGGTAGACCACGGCGAGGATGTGCTGGTGCCGTCGCTGCGCCCGACCGACGCTTGGCAGGTGGTGGTGGGCGACCGGCTTACCGACCCGAACTGGGCGGCGATCAATGTCTCGAAGGGCCGCTGCCTGAGCGCGCCACCCCAGCAGATCGCCGCGCTGAGCAATCTTCAGCTGCGCCACGCCGCCCTGCAGCCTGGCTTCCATCCCAGCCAGCTGGCCTATACGGCCGAGGCCGACGCGGCCGCCACATCCGCCACGATCGTCGCGACCGTTATGTCGAGCCGCTACCACAGCCTGCTGGTGAACGGCGTGCCGGCGACGTCGGGGGCGGGCTACCAGGCGCCGCTGGTGGGGCCGCGCACCACCTTCGAAATCGCCGTCACCGCGCCCGACGCCAGCACAACCTGCGTCTACACGCTGGTTGTAGCAAAGCCGGGGTAGAAGAGCGCGGCGTGGGCGTGCCGGCGAGCTGCACGCTCACACCGGGCACACAGGCGCCACCTGCCACTCCTGCGCATAGCGCACCGCCTGGTCGAGGTTCATGCGCTCGCCGGCTTCCCAGGCAGCCTGGAAAGCCGGCGGGCCAAGCAGCGCCTGCGCCCCCGCGACGGCGACATCGAGCGTGCGCCGCATGTCGGGCGCCAGGGCGCCGCCGATCTCCTTCAGCAGCGCCTCGGTGGCGGCGGCCATGCGGGCGGCGCGCTCGGCCACACCCAGCACAATCGCCAGATCGGCCAGGCCCGAGAGGTTGTACGCGACGGCCTCTTTATCGCCGATCGCGACGCCCAGCGCCAGGCTTTCGAGGTAGTGCGCCCGCGCGGCAGCGTAATCGCCCTGGCCCTGCGCCACACCCCCCAGGTTGTTCAGCGTCGACACCACCCCATAGCCGTCGTTCAGCGCGCGCCGCAGCGCCAGGCTCTCCTCAAGCAGCGCGCGCGCCGTGGCGTAGTCGCCGTCGTCGAGCGCCAAGCTCCCCAGGTTGTTGAGCGCTATCGCGATGGCGCGGATGTTACCAAGCTCGCGCGCCAGCGTGAGGCTCTCGCCATAGTGCTCCCGCGCGGCGACATAGTCGCCCTGGTTTGCCGCGACATTTCCCAGGCCGTTCAGCGTCGCCGAGATGCCGTCCTTATGATCCAGCGCGCGCCATGCCACCATGCTGGCCTCGTACAGCTCGCGCGATGTCTCGTAGTCGCCCTGGTTCAAAGCGACGAGCCCTAGGGTGCCAAGGCAGCTTGCGGTACCGTCGATATCGCCGAGGCCGCGGCGCAGCGCCAGGCTCTCCTCAATCAGCTCGCGCGCCAGCGCGTAGTCGTTTTGCCGCACTGCCACGCTCCCCAGGCCGAACAGGGTCAGGGCGATACTCGCCGTGTCGCCGGCGGCGCGCGAGAAAGCCAGCCCGGCCTCCATGCACTCGCGCGCCCGCGCATAGGCCCCCTGGCGATGCCAGACGATTCCCTCGGCGTTGAGCGCCTGGGCCATGCCAAGGCGATCGTTCAGCGCGCGGTAGCCGCTCTTGGCGCGGGCCAGCCACTCTAGGGCTAGGTCGCTCTCGCCGCGCTGCTCGCACAGCCGGCCGAGCGCGATCTGGGCGCCGGCGGCCTCCTCGGGGCTATATGCCAATGCCAGCGCGGCCCGGTAGCTGGCCTCGGCCTCGGCCCAATTGCCCAGCACCTCGCGCACGTCGCCCTGCTGAAGCTGAATATCGATCAGCGCGCGGCGGTCGGCGGCGGGCGTAATCTCGAGCGCGCGCGCGAGCAGGCGCGCGGCCTCGGCCATGCTGCCCTGCCGCCGGGCATAGCGCCCGGCCCGCAGGCACGCCCCGGCCTCGCGGTCGGTTCGCCCGGCCTGGCCCCAGTGGTACGCCAGCTGCGCGGCATAGGCGTCGTCGGCGCCGTATAGCCGCTCCATCACGGCGGCCATGTCGGCGTGCAGGTGGCGCAGCTGCTCGGGCGCCAGCCGGGCCAGCAAGCCGTCGCGCAGCTTGTCGTGGCTGAACAGCCAGCGCTCGCCGCGCACCTCCACCACTGCGGCCTCGGCGCACAGCGGCAGCCACCAGCCCGCAATGTCGATCTCCGGGGCGAGCGCCTGCAAGATCGCCGTGTCGATCTGCCGCCCGGCCACGGCGGCCTGCGCCAGCAGCTGCTGTGCGGCCGCCGGCAGGTGCGCCAGCCGCCGGTCAATCATGGCCTGGATGCCACGCGGCATCAGCCGCGCGGGCAGGCTGGCCC
>CALLYN010000247.1 GCA_937858455.1 uncultured Kouleothrix sp. | reverse complement strand
CGGGTTGAGCCACACCTCCGAGGCCGGCAGGCCCACCGCAGGCACGCCCGCCAGCTCGCGCAGCGACGCGGCCGCCGCCAGCGCGAGGTAGTACGTCGAACCGCAGCCGGTGAACACCACCTGCTCGGCATCGCGCGCGAACCCGCGCAGCGCGCCCTGCTGCGCGGCGAGCAGATCGAGCGTGGCGGCCCAGGCGTCGGGCTGCGAGTTGATCTCGCTCCAGGTGAAGTCGTTGTAGGGTGTCATGCAATACCTCTTACGCTTGTTTACGGATGACACAGGTGGCACAGATGATGTTCGGGCTTACGCAGTTGGCGTGCTCAGCCTTCGGCAGGCCGCTACTTTCCTTTTGGGCATGCGGTTTTTCCGCGCTGCGCGTGGAAAAACCGCACACACGCTGCTCAAAAAGTACCGTGCTGCCGCAGGCACCATGCACGGCTTCGCAAGGCGAACAGCGCGGCTGCATAAGTCCTCTATGTACTACGCATCGGTGTCATCTGTTGCCTGTGGGCTACTATTTATGGCGGAGGATGACGCGCTCGGCGTTGCGGAAATACACCTGCTCGAGTACGGCATCGGGCAGGTGCAGGCCGTAGATATACCAGCGGCCTTGTGCCGGCACAACGCTGCCGTCGTAGCTGAAATACTCGTCGTCGGTTTCGAGAAAGCGGTAGTACAGCCGGTATGTGTCGAGGTCGGCGCCTGCGTCGATGCCGAATAGGATGCGGTCGGCGTAGCGCATGAAGAAGCGCCGCGCGGTGTAGGGCTGGCGGCCTAGCTCGCCGAGGCGCGCGCTTATGTCGACATAGAAGTTCGGGCAGCGGTCGAGCAGCGCGGCGACCCAGCCGAGGTTTTCGGCGTAGCAGCCCACGTGCGCGCCAATGAAGTCGGTGGCGGGGTGGCGCGCGACGAGGTTGGCCAGGCCGTCTACGATCGCCAGGAACGGTGGAAATGGTGGGCTGGGGAATTGCCAATCCGGGTGGGCGTGTAGCTCGTCCCAGCGCTCGTTGCTGGCGTCAAGCGGCGCGAAGAATGCGACAGGGTCGGCGACGTGGATCATCACCGGCAGGTCGAGCTCGCCGGCGGCGGCCCATAGCGGGTCGAGCCGCGGGTCGTCGACGGCCACCAGCGCGCCGTGCTGATCGCGCACGTGCAGGCCGAACGGCTTCCAGATCTTGAGGCCCTCGGCGCCGCGCGCGGCCTGCTCGCGAAAGCGCGCTGCGGCCCACTCGCCAAAGCCGTCGCCGTGCGCCGGCCAGGCGGCCCAATCGACGCCGCCAAACACGCGGAAGCGCTCGGGCGCGGCGTGCTTGAACTGCGCCAGGTGGCGGTTGAGAATATCCTCGCCCCAGCCGCCGTCGAGATCGACTAGTACGCGTACTTCGGCGGCGTCCATCGCCGCCAGCAGCTCGGGCAGCGGGCGCGCGTCCCAGCCGCCGCCAAACTCGGGGCCAAGGTGGTTGTGCGCGTCGATCACCGGGAAGCGCGGCCGGGCTACCTCGCTCACACGCGTCGTCAGCGCCGGCAGCGGGCGATACTCCGATAGCAGCATAGTGGCTCCATATGTGTTGTGCAAAGGGTGTACCCACTATAATCGCGAAACGCGCACCTGTCAAGCATGTGCCTGCGCGATTGTGATTGAATTTCGCGATGTTCTGCTCGATCGATGCACAAAAGCATCATACTCTTGCATAAGTAATCACGTTTCACTGCAGCGTCACCATATATTGCGCCCGCACACTGTCAGTGCCCAAAGCCGCAGCGGCGCGCTCGATCGCGTCCGCACACGTTCCGAGTGATGGCATGGGCGTCGCAGGCGGCTGCGCGCCGGTCATAGAGGTTCCTTCGCACGTCGCCCGCAGCCGCGCACCTGGTCGCGGGTGGTTGTGCAAGCGAAAGAGCCGGCTGCGCGCCGGTCATAGGTGCTCCTTCGCACGTCACCCGCAGTCGCCACCTGGTCGCGAGTGGTAGTTCAGGCAGAAGATCTGGCTGAGTACGTGGTCGCAGGTAGTGGTGCAGGCCGAAGATCTGGCTGCGCACGTGGCCGCAGGTGGTGGTGCAGGCGGAAGATCTGGCTGCGCATGGAGTTCGGCAGGCAGAGCTACAGGCTGCGGCACAGCGCCACGCTAGCGAAACAGCACCGGCGCCTGCACAGCGGCGGTAGACTCCGACACGCCCGCGCCACTGGCGACGGTGAGGTGCGTGCCGCACGCCAGCGCGGCGGCGGGGTCGGCCGGGTCGCGCAGCAAGAAGCTACGCAGGCGCGTGCCGCCCGCGCGCAGCCAGCCCGAGCGGCCGTCGCGATCGAGATACTGGATGTCGAGGCGCGCGGTAGGCGCGAGGCGCTGGGCCACCACCGGCCAGCCCAGCGACAGCGCCTCGCTCAGCAGGCGCGCCCACGTGGCGTCGTCGTGGTGCAGGCCTAGCTGCAGGCTACGCCCGCCCCAGGCCAGGTTGCCCCGGTCGAAGCCGGCATACTTCAGCACCCAGGCGGGGCGCTCGGCGCGCAGGCGCGGCAGCGTCTCGGGCTGAACCAGCAGCGTCTCGGGGATGCCACGGCGCAGCGCCGGCAGCGTGGCCGGGCTGCGCTCGGCCAGGGCCTCGCGCACGGCCGGCAGCCCGAGCGCGGCCATCACGGCTTTGCTATCGAGGAAGAACGCTGGCGGGTTGATGAAGGCCGCGCCGCGCGCCTGCCACTGGCGCATGCGCGCAAGCTGGCTGGCACTGAAGCAGTCGCAGTAGCCAAAGCGGAACACACGCGCGTCGCCGACATCGGCGGGCCAGGCGTCGGCGTGCCACACAAACGGCCCGAAGCCGTGGCGCTCGATCCGCGCGAGCACGTCGTCGTCCCAGCGCTCGGGCTGTGTGGGGATGCCGAACATCGGCACGCGCCAGCGCTCGCCGCGGCGCACCTGTGCCGCGAACAGCGCCGGCGGCAGATCGAGAAGGAGCCGCGCGCGCGCGCCGGCCTCGGCCAGCGCCCGGCAGAACGCCAGCTGATCCCACACAAACTCGCCCCACGCAGCGGTAGCGGCGATCAGCAGCTCGCGGCCGGCGAGGATGCGCGCGTAAGCTGCCACCAGGTCGGTCTCCAGGCCGTAGCCGCGCTGCATGGCGTGCGCGAAGCCCTGCGCCGAGGGGCAGATCTCCAGCTCGGTGGCCACCAGGCGGTAGCCGGCCGGGCTGTCGTCGGGGCAGAGCTGGAAGTCGGGGCGCAGGCCAAGCACCGCGCCGGGCGCGCGCAGCCGCGCCAGGTCCGGCGGCACATGGTAGCCCAGCAGCGCGTCGAGGCCGCGACCGAGCATCCTGCAGAACGCCGGGTTCACGAGCAGCAGACGACCGTCGCTGTCGGCGAAGAAGACGCCCATCAGCGAATCCCTGAACAGGCGAGCGAACTCGATCTCGAATCGCTGCCAAGGCTGTGACATCAAAGAACCGACCGAGATGGCCGTGCCCTCCTGTGAAGCTGGCGTGGGTATGACGGAGGTCTCGACGTGGTGCGAAGAGGGTTCCACTAGGTTGCCATGAATGCGAGTGGGGATGCTCGGAGCTGGGCTCATCGCCACCTACCACTCGAAGATGTTGCGAGCGAGCGGACTGGCGGTGGAACGCGCCGGGGTGTTCGACCCCGACGGCGACCGCGCCGAGCGGTTCGCCGCCGCCAGCGGCCACCACGCGTGTTCTTCGGCCGAGGAGGTGCTCGCCTGGACCCACGTCGATGACCAGAAGCGCTTCCGCAAGGCACTCAGCGATGCCTTGAAGGGCAGCAACGACAACTTCGTCTGCGAATACCGCGTGGCGCGCGATGATGGTGAGTGGATCTGGCTGCACAGCCGTGGCGTGCCCGGCTCGCACGTCATCGTCAAGTGGTCCGGCGGTCGCACCGACGAGGTCATCCTGCAAGCCGCCGCCGAACTGGCCGCCTACTACAGCGCCAACCGCGAATCGGGGCGCGTCGAAGTGGACCACGCCGCCCGCCGCGACGTGCGCAAAATCAAGGGCGCTGGCCCCGGTATGGTCACGTACCGCAACGAGCACACCGTCCGCGTCGCCCCCCGCAGCGAACAAGACCTCCGCAAGCTCGGCCTGATTGAGTGACGAAGAGAGTCGTAAGTCGTAAGTCGTAAG
>CALLYN010000246.1 GCA_937858455.1 uncultured Kouleothrix sp. | reverse complement strand
GGCAGAGGCGCGTGGGCTTGAGGTGCGCGCGCAGAGCGTCGATCGGCTGCTGGTGCGCGAGGGCGCCGCCGAAGGAGTTGAGGCAGGCGGCGAGCGGATTGCCGCCGGGACAGTGGCGGTTGCCGGCGGCGCGTGGACGCCCGAGCTTGCCGCGCCACTGGGGATTACGCTACCGATCGAGCCGCAGCGCGGCCAGATCGCGCACCTGCAGCTGCCTGGCGCCGACACCGGCGAGTGGCCGGTGGTGTGTGGGTTTCGCGGGCACTATATTGTGGCGTGGCCGGGCGGGCGGGTGGTGGCCGGCGCCACCCGCGAGCGCGGCAGCGGCTTCGCGGCGCACACCAGCGTGGCTGGCGTTCAGACGGTGCTGGCCGAAGCGCTACGGCTGGCGCCGGGGCTTGCGGCAGCGCGGCTCGCCGAGGTGCGAGTGGGGCTGCGGCCTGCCAGCGCCGATGGGCTGCCGATCCTCGGGGCGCTGCCGGGCCTGCGCGGCGCATATGTAGCCACCGGGCATGGCCCGCACGGCCTGCAGCTCGGGCCATATAGCGGCAAGCTGCTGGCCGAGATCATGCGCGGCGCGGGCGACGCGGGCGCGATTGCGGCGTTTGGCGCGGGGCGGTTCAGCGCGTGAGCACGGCTGAGCCGCCCCGCAGTAGCTTCCGGCCTACTTGAATACCACCGGCAGATACACACGCCGCACCGTCAGGTTAGTATTCACGCTGAATGCGAGCGTCTGCTGCGGCCCGGCATTGCCCGCGCCATCGACGGCCTGGTAGCGCAGGGTGTAGCCACCATTGGCGAGCCGCCCCAGGTCGAGCAGCGCGCCGGGCGTGTCGTTCCAGCTGGCGCCATCCCAGCTCCAGTGGATGTGATCGACGCCCTTGCCGCCCTGGTCGTCGGCGGGCACGCGCAGCCAGGGCGCGTCGGCGAACGTGCCGCCGAAGCTCACCGCGCCGCCGCCTAGCGCGTCGGGCAGCGTGCGGAATTGCGTGTCGCCGGGCGCCTGGACGTCGTAGCCAGCCGAGGCGTCGCCGGTGCGCTCGAAATACTTGAACGACAGCACGTGCACGCCGGGGGCCAGGTCGATCTGCCCGGTGGCGGCCGCGTCGGCATGCAGGCCGTTATTCACCACCACCGGCTTGCCGTCGACCCACAGCCACGAGCCGTCGTCGCTGCTGGTGCGGAAGGTGTAGGTGCCGCCAGCCGCCGCGTAGAAGCTACGGGTCTGCTCGATCAGAAACTGGTCGGTCAGTCCCAGCGGGCCGCCCTCGCCCCAGTTGATCCAGGCGCCATCCCAAGCGAAGCTGCCGACATACTGGCCGCGCGGGATCGACAGCGGGTTGCGCGTGCGCGCCAGGAAGTTGTCGGGGATGCCGCCGAGCTGGTACACCTGCGCCAGCGGCCGCAGGCTCGAGTCGTAGCTGGCCGCCACCGGCGCAATCTTCTCGCCGCTGACCTGAATGGCAGTCGGCGACACACCCTGCGCCAGGTACTGCACGTTTTCCTGCACAATGCCGGCCTGAAGCGTGTAGGAGCCAGCGTCGCGGAAGCGCACATAGCCGACGATCGTCTGCTCCTGGTTCGGCGCGAGGTCGGCGCTCAGGCCCCAGCGCCAGGGGTAATCGCTGGTGGCGCCGGCGCAGCTATTGTTGGCGCGCTTGTCCCAGCCGGCCCAGCCCAGCACCACGCGCACGCGGTCGTCTTCTTTCGGGAAGCTCGGGTAGCTGCTCTGGCTATTGCCGACGAAGCACTCGTCCTGGTCGTAGACATAGCCGTTGTTGGGATTGTTCAGCCCGCCGCCGGCGGTCGGGTCGACGCGCGGCGCCTGGCCGTGCAGGGTGGTGGTGCCGGTGTTGCGGATCGTCAGCGCCACCTTCAGCAGCTCGCCGCTGGCCAGCGCGGTGCGCTCAAATGCCACCTTGGTGAGCTGCGCGCCCGTCACCGAGCTGTGGGGCTCCCACTTGATCGCGTCGAAAAACAGCACCTTGCCGGCGCTCAGCGGCTCGCCGGTGTTGTCGTACAGCTCGACCGCGCCGTCGCTGCCGGCATTAAACTGGTAGGCGCCGATGTCCACCCAGCTGCTGGCGGTGTTGTGGTCGACCGTGCGGGTGGCGTTGCCCTCGGCCGAGTGGATGCGGTAGAGCGCCTGGCCGCTGGCGTAGGGCGAGGTGCCTAGGCCACAACCCTGCGGAATGTGCACAAACACGCGGTAGCGCCCGGCGCTCGGCAGGGTTGGCCGCCAGGTCGCGCTATTCTCGGGCGCGCCATCGGTGGCGTAGGTCCAGTAGGTATGGCCATTGTAGCCACAGCCGGCCTCGTGCCAGTCGACCGGGCTGCGCGCGAAGCTTTGCTCGAGGTCGTCGACGATCAGGTCGGCGCTATCGGCGCCGCCGTCGCTGACCATGCGCTTCACCCGGTCGCGGATGCCCGGCAGGTAGGCGATCGTCTGGTCGCCTGGGCATGTGGTGTGGCCAGGCGTCACCTGGCGGTGGCCGGCGATATTCAGCACCGTCGCGCCGGCGTTATACGGCCGGCAGTACGACGAGATATCGCAGCCATAGTAGTACGAGCTGCCGAGCGGATCGATACCTTTCTGCGATGCTTTCCAGGCCAGCAGGCGCACGAGCGCATCCTGCGCGGCCTGGGTCGGCGGCACATTGGCGTAGGTGCCGATCAGCACCACGCCCATCGAGCCATAGTTGGCGGTGTCGTGAAACGCCACCGCGTCGTCGCCGCCGGCACGCCCCTCGTAGATCGTGCCGTTGGGGTCGATCAGGTAGTTGTAGCCAACGTCGCCCCAGCCGCGGCTGTAGGTGTGGAAGGCCCACTCGGCGCGCACACGGTCGCTCCAGCTCTGCTCGCCGCCGGTAAGCGTATTGCTGTCGGCGGTGTGGTGCACCACCATATGGTTCACCGGGTAGTAGTACGGCTTGACGCGGCTGCCCTGGCCGTCGGGCGAACCCCAGGCGGTGCGCGAGACGACGGAGGGCTTGCCAATGGCCGACGGCTCGGCGCTTGGCTCGGGCGGAGCCACGGCATTGGGCGCGGCCGGCGGCGCAGGCCCAGTGCCTGTTCATCCTGTTCGCCTTTGCCTGCCTGGCGACGGGATTCGTGCAGAACGACTTCACCCTCACCTACGTGGCGTCGAACTCGAACTCCGGCCTGACGTGTCCGCCATGTCCGACGAATTGCTCGCGCAACGCCTTCATGCGCTGCTCGGCGGGGGCACGCCGGCCGTCGCCCGGTCTCAGGGGCGCTCGTATCTCGCTCTCGGAGCTGCCTGTCTGCACGCGCCAACGACCCCAAAGTATGCTGCCCGGGTCCTGCTGATCTCGCGTCCGCACTCCCCCTGCGGTACCCAGAGATGCCGGCTCGGCATGGGGTAATGTGCTGAATAATCGCTAATTTCGCGTTACTCCCCCTTCGACTGAGCATGCTCGAGCCCGGCCGCTCGCTGGTCGGCAATGCCGGCGTGCTGGTTGCCAGCGTGCTGTACCTGAAGCCCGGCGGCGCGAAGAACTTCTGCATCGTCGATGCGGCGATGAACGACCTGATGCGCCCGGCGATGTACGAGGCCTGGATGGGCATCGTGCCCTGCACGCAGCGTGGCGAAGCGCCGCAGACCATGGACGTGGTCGGCCCGGTGTGCGAATCGGGCGACTGGCTGGGGCGCGACCGGCACCTGGCTGTGCAGCCCGGCGACGCCGTGGCCGTGCTGTCGGCCGGCGCCTACGGCATGAGCATGGCGAGCAACTACAACAGCCGCGGTCGCGCCGCCGAGGTGATGGTGTCGGGCTCGCAAGCCTGGTTGATCCGCGAGCGCGAGACGCCGGCCGAGTTGTTCCGCGGCGAGCACCTGCTGCCGACCTAGATTCGTCCTTCCTCCACCGCGTGGCAGGCCACGCGCACGCCGCCGATCGCCAGCTGCTGCGGCCGCTCGCTGCGGCAGCGCTCGCTTGCATGCGGGCAGCGCGGGTGGAAGGAACAGCCCGAGGGCGGATTGAGCGGATTCGGCACCTCGCCCTGCACCGGCGTGCGCGCTCGCCCGCTCATGCGGATGTCGGGAATGGCGTCGAGCAGCATGCGCGTATACGGATGGCGTGGCCGCGCGAACAGCTCGGCCTTGGGCGCTACCTCCACCAAGCGGCCGAGGTACATCACGCCCACCTCGTCGGCCACGTGCCGCACCACCGCGAGGTTGTGCGAGATGAACAGGTAGGTGAGGCCGCGCTCGCGCTGCAGGTCCTTCATGATGTTGAGCACCTGCGCCTGCACCGAGACGTCGAGCGCCGAGGTCGGCTCGTCGCAGACGAGGAACTCCGGTTGCGTGGCCAGCGCGCGCGCGATCGAGATGCGCTGGCGCTGGCCGCCGGAGAACTGGTGCGGAAACTTCTGTGCGTCGGCGGCCGCGAGGCCGACCGATTGCAGCAGCTCGGCGACGCGCGCCTCGACCGCCGCCTTGCCCTGCACCAGGCCATGCTCGCGCAGCGGCTCGGCGACGATGTCCAGCACCTTCCAGCGCGGGTTGAGGCTGGCATAGGGATCCTGGAAGATCATCTGCATGCGCCGGTGCAGCGCACGCGCGCCCGACGAAGCCAGCGTCTTGTGCGCGTCCTGGCCGTCGAAGCCGACGGTGCCGCGCGTCGGTGCATACAGGCCGACCAGCAGCCGCGCCACCGTGCTCTTGCCGCAGCCCGATTCGCCCACCAGCGCCAGCGTGCGGCCGCGCGCGATCTCGAAGCTCACGCCGTCGACGGCATGCACGAACTGGCGCGGCTTGCCCTCCAGCACGCGGTTGAGCCAGGGCGACGAGACCTCGAAGGTCTTTGCCAGATCGCGCACCTCCACCAGCGGCGCGCTCATGCAAGCACCGCCTTGCTCTCCTCGACGCGCCAGCAGGCGGCGCGCGTGGCGCCGCCCGCCATCAGCTCGGGCCGCTCGCTGCGGCAACGCTCGAAGGCGTGCGGGCAGCGCGGGTTGAAGGCACAGCCGGCGGGGATGGCGCTGAGCCGCGGCATGGCCCCGTCGATCTGCAGCAGACGCTCGCGCTCCTCGTCCATCGCCGGGATCGAACCCATCAGGCCGACGGTGTACGGATGCGCCGGCCGGTGGATCACCTCGGCCACCGGCCCGATCTCGGCGATGCGGCCGGCGTACATCACCGCCACGCGATCGCAGGTCTCGGCGATCACGCCCATGTCGTGCGTCACCAGCATCACCGCCGCGCCGTGCTCGCGGCAGATGCGCTTGAGCAGCGTGATGATCTGCGCCTGGATCGACACGTCCAGCGCCGTGGTCGGTTCGTCGGCCACGATCAACTGCGGCTCGGCGGCCAGGGCCAGCGCGATCACCACACGCTGCCGCATGCCGCCGGAGAACTGGTGCGGGTACTGCTCGAAACGCACTTCCGGCGCCGGGATGCCGGTGTCGGCGAGCAGCGCGATGGCACGCTCGCGCGCCTGCTTCTCGGACAGCGGCAGGTGCGTGCGGATTGTCTCCACCAGTTGCCGGCCGACGGTGTAGAGCGGGTTCAGCGAGGTGAGCGGATCCTGGAAGATCGCGCCGATGCGGCGGCCACGCAGCGCACGCATCTGCTCGTGCGGCAAGTTGTCGATGCGCCGGCCCGCCAGCAGGATCTCGCCGCCGGCGATGCGCCCCGGCGGCTCGAGCAAGCCGATGATGGCCGCGCCGGTGAGCGACTTGCCGGCACCCGACTCGCCGACCACGCCCAGCACCTCGCCGGGCGCGATGTCGAAGGAAACGCCGTCCAGCGCCACCAGCGTGCCGCGCCGCGTCGGGAACTCGACGCGCAGATCCTTCACCTCGAGCAGCGGCGGCGTCATTGCAGTCTCGGGTTCAAGGCATCGCGCAGCCAGTCGCCCAGCAGGTTGACCGACAAGGCGATCATCACCAGCACCA
>CALLYN010000245.1 GCA_937858455.1 uncultured Kouleothrix sp. | reverse complement strand
GGGAGGCTTGGAGGGCGCAAGCCCTCAAAAATCACTCTTTTTGGCTGGTCGCGGCCACGGCGGTGGTCGCGACCAGCCAAAAAGGAAGTTTTCGGGGGCGGCTTTGCCGCCCCCGAACCCCACCGCGTAACTCGTGTTATTTTAAGGGTGCGCGAGGGGCTATGCCCCTCGCACTTCCTTTCTGGCGGGTGGCTGCCACGAATGTGGCCGCCACCCGCCAGAACAGACAGCTTTAATAAATACTACGCGGGCGACGTGGTAGTGCGGCCACCACGTCGCCCGCATGAAGGTGCGGCGCGGAGCATCACATATACGCGCCGCCGTTGATATTGATCGTCTGGCCGGTGATATAGTCGCCGCCTTCCACCAGGAAGGTCACGGCCTTGGCCATATCGGCGGGCGTGCCGAAGCGCCCGAGCGGGATGCGCGCCTTGATCTGATCCTGAATATTCGTCGGCACCTTCGCCAGCATATCGGTGAGCGTAAAGCCGGGGCAGATCGCGTTCACGGTGATATTGAAGCGCGCCAGCTCGAGCGCGGCGGTTTTGGTGAAGGCGATGATCCCGCCTTTGCTGGCGCCGTAGTTGGCCTGGCCGAACGCGCCGGTCTGGCCGTTCATCGAGCTGATATTGATGATTCGGCCGTAGTTTTGCTCGATCATCACCGGGGTCGCCGCCGAAGTGCAGAAGAACACCGCGTTCAGGTTGGTCTGCACCACTTCGAGCCAGTCGTCGTCGGTCATCTTGCGCAGCGATTTATCGCGGGTAATGCCGGCGTTGTTCACCAGAACGTCGAGCCGGCCGAACTGCTCGACCACGCGCTTGACCATATCGCGCGCCTCTTTCGGGTCGGCGACATTGGCCTTCGCGAGCATACACGTCGCGCCCAGTTTGGCGATCTCGTCCGCAAGCTCTTGCGCGCGGGCATCGCTGCTCTGGTAGTTCAGCGCTACTTTGGCGCCCTCTTGCGCTAGCTCCAGCGCAATCTCCCGCCCGATCCCGCGCGACGCGCCCGTAACCAGCGCGGTCTTGCCGTCCAGTCGACCCATGGTGTTCCTCCTCTTGTAAAGTAATATTACAAGCGCTCGAAGATCGCCGCGATGCCCTGGCCACCGCCAATGCACATCGTTACCAGCGCGTAGCGGCCGCCGCTGCGCTGAAGCTCGTAGAGCGCTTTTACCGTCAGGATCGCCCCCGTCGCGCCGATCGGGTGGCCGAGCGAGATGCCGCTGCCGTTCGGGTTGACTTTATCGGCGGGCAGGTCGAGGTCGCGCACCACTGCCAGCGCCTGCGCGGCGAAGGCCTCGTTGACCTCGAACACGTCGATGTCGTTCAGGCTCAGGCCGGTTTTCGCCAGCAGGCTGCGCACCGCCGGCACCGGCCCGATGCCCATGTACTTCGGCTCGACGCCGGCGTGGCTGTAGGCCACCAGCCGCCCAAGCGGCTTGTAGCCGCGCGCCTCGGCGGTCTTGCGCTCCATCAGCACCACGGCCGCCGCCGCGTCGTTGATGCTCGAGGCGTTGCCGGCCGTCACCGTGCCGCTCTTGTCGAACACCGGCCGCAGCTTGGCCATTTTGTCGAGGCTGGCGTCGCGGCGCACATTCTCGTCGGTGTCGAACAGTGCCGTGCCGCCCTTGACCTTCACCTCGACCGGCAGGATCTGCTCTTTGAAGCGGCCGGCATCGATCGCCGCCGCTGCGCGCTTGTGGCTTTCCACCGCGAGCGCGTCCTGGTCTTCGCGGCTGATCTCCCAGCGCTTGGCCACGTTCTCGGCCGTCACGCCCATATGGCAGTCGTCGAAGGGGTCGCTCAGCGCGCCGACCATCACGTCCACCATTTTGGCGTCGTTCATGCGCGCGCCCCAGCGCAGGCTTGGCACGATGTACGGGCTGCGGCTCATGTTTTCGGCGCCGCCGGCTACCGCCGCGTCGGTATCGCCCAGCAGAATGCTCTGCGCGGCCGAGACCACCGCTTGGAGCCCGCTGCCGCACAGCCGGTTCAGCGTCAGCGCGGGCGCCTCGACGGGCAGGCCGCCCTTGACGCCGGCCACGCGCGCCAGGTAGTGGTCGTGCACATCGGTGTGGATGACATTGCCGAATACCACGTGGCCGATCTCTTTTGGCTCAACGCCGGCGCGGCCGACTGCCTCGCGCACCACAAGCGCGGCCAGGTCGCTCGGCGCGATATCTTTGAGGCCGCCGCCAAATGTGCCGATCGCGGTGCGTACGCCGCTCAATACCACGACTTCACGAGGATCGCTCATAGATAGGCTCCTTTAGGATTGTGGGTTGTGCGTGGTGGTACGATGGGAGGGTTGAAGACGCAAGCTCATTATCCGCGCCGGTAGGCCGGATGCATGTTGCCAATTCCTAACCCGCAGTGGAAGTATCGCAAGCAAGCCGGCGACGGGCCGGTTTGGATGTGGCGGCAGCGCGCAGCAAGTGGCCGGCGGCGAGCAGCCGGCTGCCGCTCGCCGCCGGCTGCTCGCATTGCCGAGCGCTATGCCTCAAGCGTGCTGGTGTCGCCTTCGGGCAGGCCCAGCGCGCGCGCCTTCAGCACGCGCCGCATGATCTTGCCCGAGCGCGTCTTCGGCAGGCCCGGCACGAAGTTGATCGTCTCCGGCCGCGCGATCGGCCCCATCTCCTTGCCCACGTGCTGGCGCAGCTCGTCGGCCAGCGCGTCGCTCGGCTCGAAGCCCTGCCGCAGGATCACATAGGTGTGGATGGCCTGGCCCTTCAGCTCGTGCGGCAGGCCGATCGCCGCTGCCTCGGCCACGGCCGGGTGCGACACCAGCGCCGACTCGACCTCGGCGGTGCCCAGGCGGTAGCCCGAGACCTTGATCACGTCGTCGATGCGGCCGATCACCCAGAAGTAGCCGTCTTCGTCCTTGCGCGCCGCGTCGCCGGCGGTGTAGAAGCCCGGCAGGCGCGTCCAGTACTGCTGCACATAGCGCTGCGGGTCGCCGTAGATTGTGCGCAGCATCGAGGGCCAGGGCTTCTTGATCACCAGCAGACCGTCGTCAGCGCCGCTGGCCGGCTCGCCCTCTTCGGTCAGCACGTCGCACTCGATCCCGAGGAACGGCTTGGTGCCCGACCCGGGCTTGAGCGGCGTGGTCGGGTTCGGCGTGATCATGAACGCGCCGGTCTCGGTCTGCCACCAGGTATCCATGATCGGGCAGCGGTCTTTGCCGATCACGTGGTGGTACCAGCGCCAGGCCTCGGGGTTAATTGGCTCGCCCACCGAGCCGAGCAGCCGCAGCTTCGACATATCGTACTTGTTCGGCCAGTCTTCGCCGAAGCGCATGAGGCCGCGAATCGCCGTCGGCGCGGTGTACAGGATGGTCACGCCGTACTTCTCGGCCACGCTCCACCAGCGGCCGGGGTTGGGGTAGCTTGGCGCGCCCTCGTAGATCACCTCGGTGGCGCCCAGGATCAGCGGGCCGTAGACGATATACGAGTGCCCGGTGATCCAGCCTGGGTCGGCGGCGCACCAGTACACGTCGTCGGGCTTGATGTCGAACACGAAGTTCAGCGTGGTGGCCACCTGCACCTGGTAGCCGCCGCAGGTATGCACGAGGCCCTTGGGCGCGCCGGTGGTGCCCGAGGTGTACAGCATGAACATGGGATCCTCGGCGTCCATCGGCTCGGTCGGGCACGGGTCGTTCATGCCGGGCAAGGCCGCCAGCTCGTGCCACCACACGTCGCGGCCCTCTTTCATGAAGATCTCGTGGCCGGTGCGCTTGAGCACGATCACCTTCTGCACGATCTCGTGAGCGCGGTCCACCGCCTCGTCGGTGATCTTCTTCAGCTCGACGATCTTGTTGTTCATCCAGCCGCCGTCGCCGGTGATCAGCACCTTCGACTGCGCGTCTTCGATGCGCGAGTGCAGCGCCTCGGTGCTGAAGCCGCCGTACACCACCGAGTGGATGGCGCCGATCTTGACGATGCCGAGCATCGCGATCACCAGCTCGGGCACGCGCGAGAGGTACACCGTCACGCGGTCGCCCTTCTGCACGCCCTGCGATTTCAGGATGTTGGCGAAGCGGTTCACCTCGGCGGCCAGCTGGGCGTAGGTATAGGTTCGCGTCTCGCCCTGCTCCGACTCCCAGATGATTGCGAGCTTGTCTTTGTTCGGGCCGCTGGCGTGCCGGTCGATCGCATTATGCACGACGTTGGTTTTTGCGCCGGTGAACCATTTGAAGAACGGCGCGTTTGAGTCGTCCAGCACCTGATCCCACGGCTGGTACCATTCGAGCAGGCGTGTGGCCATTTCGCCCCAGAACTGCTGCGGGTTCGCGATCGTCCACGCGTACAGCTCGTCGGCGTTGGCAAAGCCTTTTTCGCGCGCATACGCGGTGATGTTGGCGTTCTGCACCACGTCGTCGCTGGGGTAGTAGAACTTGGGGTGTTCGCTCTCGTGTGCGCCAGTCGTAGTATGCTGCTGGTTCGCAGTCATTGCTCGGGCTCCTTCCTGTGTACCCTACCAATCCGCGTCGTTGTGATTGGATCAACCAGTGTTCGGTTGTGGCCGGCTGCGTGCACTCGCAGCCGGCCACAGGCAGCCTGCGGCTGCACGCTAGCGGCTGACTTCGCTGCGCAGCGCTTCGAAGGCGTGGCGCGCCTCTTCCACCGAGCTCTCGTCCTCGATCGTCGAGGTATCGCCGGGCGGCACGCCCATCGTCACGGCCTTCAGCACACGCCGCATGATCTTGCCCGAGCGCGTCTTCGGCAGCATATTCACAAACTCGATGTCGCCGATCACCGCCACCGGGCCAAGCTCGCCGCGCACGGTCTCGATCAGATCTTTACGCAGCTGTTCGGAGGGCTGCTGGCCCTGCTTGAGCACAATAAAGGCCGAGACCACCTCGCCGCGCAGCTCGTCGGGCCGGCCGGTCACGCCGGCCTCGGCCACGGCCGGGTGCTTCAGGAACGCCGTCTCGACCTCGATCGTGCCCAGGCGGTGCGCGGCGATCTTGATGATCTCGTCGGCGCGCCCGGCGAACCAGACATAGCCGTCTTCGTCGATGTGCGCCGAGTCGCCGGTCGAGTACACGCCCGAGATGCGCTCCCAGTAGTCGCGGCCGTAGCGCTCGGGCTCGCCCCACAGCTCGGCGATCAGGCCGGGGAACGGCCGCTTGATCGCCATGATGCCTTTCTCGCCGGCCGGCACCGGCTGGCCGTCGGCGGTAAGGATGGCCGCCTCGATGCCCGGCAGCGGCACGCCCGACGAGCCGGGCTTGATCGGCAGTATGCCCAGGCCGTAGGGGTTGCCGAAGATCGGCCCGCCGGTCTCGGTCTGCCACATGTGGTCGATCACCGGGATGCGGTCGTTCAGCACGACCTTCTGCAGCCACTCCCAGGCCGGCGCGTTCAGCACCTCGCCGGCGCAGAACACGCGGTCGAGCGACGAGAGGTCGCTGCCCTGGGCGAACTTTTCGCCGTAGCGCATCAGCAGGCGCACGGCGGTTGGCGAGGTAAACAGGCCGGTGACGCCGAACTCTTCGATCAGCTCCCAGATCAGCGCGGGTGTGGGGTAATCGATCGAGCCCTCGAAGGCGATCGTGGTGGCGCCGCGCAGCAGTGGCGCGTAGACAATGTACGAGTGGCCGACGATCCAGCCGATATCCGAGGTGGCCCACCACACGTCGGTCTCTTTCAGGCCGAACACCCAGCTGCCCATGCTATGGATGTGCACCTGGTAGCCGCCGTGCTTATGGATCGCCAGCTTGGGCTTGGCGGTGGTGCCCGATGTGGCCAGAATAAACGCCGGGGTGTTCGACTCAACCGGCTCGTAGGCGCTGCTCTGGCCCTCGCCGCGCGCCAGGAAATCGTCCCAGCTGATGTCGCGCTCGCGCACGGGCGCGTCGACGCCGCCGCGCTGCAGCACCACCACGTGCTCGACCGCGTCGCAGTCCATGTCGATCGCCGCGTCGACCAGGCCCTTCAGCGGTACGTCTTTGCCCTTGCGGTAGGTCTTGTCGGTGGTGAACACCAGCCGCGACCCGCTGGCCTTCACCCGGTCGGCCAGCGCGCCCGAGCCGAAGCCCGCGAACACCACCGAGTGAATCGCGCCAATGCGCACCGTCGCGAGCATCAGCATGATCGACTCGGGGCACACCGGCATGTAGATCGTCAGGCGGTCGCCCTTCTGAATGCCCATGCCCCGCAGCGCGGCGGCGATGCGCTCGACCTGGTGCAGCATCATGGCATAGGTAAACACCCGGCGCTCGCCGCGCTCGGTGGCGTAGATCAGGGCGGCGTGGCCGCCCCAGCCGCGCTGAACGTGGTGGTCGAGCGCGCTGTAGGCCAGGTTCGTCTGCCCGCCGATGAACCAGCGAAACGTGGGGTAGTCCCATTCGAACACAGTATCCCACTGGCGTAGCCAGGGTAGCTGTGCGGCCGCACGGCCCCAGAATTCCTCAGGATGCTCGGTGGCCTCCTGCCGCCAGCGACGCACGATCGGATTGATCGGTTGCATCATCGCACCTCTTTCTCACATCATCCTTGGAGCACGCGCAAGGATATCGGCTACTCTGCGACGATTACGTGATAGTATGGAGCTGTTGTGCTGGAATATTAGGGTGACTATACGCCACTTGTATCAAGCGCGATCAAGGTTTTGGTGAATTTTGTGTAAATGTGATTTCGCGCACAATACACGTATGGGCAGCAGTACGTATAGGCGCGGCAGGTGCATATATTATATGTAAAGAATCAGTAATGGCAACTGCCGAGGGGGCGTATGTCCGATGTTGAGATCCGGCCGCTCGCGGCGGCCGACCGCGCGTGGGTTGCGCAATTTATCGTAGAGCAGTGGGGCGATGCCATGGTGGTGGCGCACGGGCGGGTGTACTACCCGGCCGAGCTGCCGGGCTTTGCGGCGTTCGCCGATGGCCGCTGCGTTGGCCTGCTGAGCTACGAGCTTGCCGGCGACGCCTGCGAGATCGTGACGCTCGACAGCCTGCTTGAGGGCCGGGGCATTGGCTCGCGGCTGATCGCCGCAGTGCTAGCGGCGGCGCGCGCGGCTGGCTGCGCGCGGCTGTGGCTGATTACCACCAACGATAATATGCGCGCGCTGCACTTCTACCAGAAACGCGGCTTCGCGCTGGTGGCGGTGCACCGTGGCGCCGTCGATCGGGCGCGCGCGCTCAAGCCGGCCATTCCGACGCTCGGCTTCGGTGGCATCCCGCTGCACGATGAGATCGAGCTGGAGCGCTGGCTGTAGTGTGCCGAGCACACGCGCGGCGAATAGCTGCTAAAAAGAAGAATACCTGGAGGGCTTGCGGCCCTCCAGGTATTCCCGCGCGGTGGCGACCGTGTACAGTCTGTAAAGTAGGGGCTACGTACCCAACACAAGCCCGCCGTCGACGCTCAGCACGGTGCCGTTGATAAAGCTGGCTGCCTCCGACCCCAGGAACAGGTACGCGTTGGCGATGTCGCGCGGCTCGCCCATGCGGCCAACCGGCGTGCGCTCGACCATCGCGGCCAGCACTCTGTCGGGCATGCCGCGGGTCATGTCGGTGGCAATGAAGCCCGGCGCCACCGCATTCACCGTAATGCCGCGCTTGCCCAGCTCGCGCGCCCAGACTTTGGTCATGCCGATCACCGCAGACTTGGTGGCCACATAGTTCGTCTGCCCGAAGTTGCCGTACAGCGCCACCACCGACGCAGCGTTGATGATCCGGCCGTAGCCCTGGCGCACCATCACCGGGGCGATCGACTGGGTGCAGATGAACACGCCCTTCAGGTTCACGTTCAGCACCGCGTCGAACTCGGCCTCGCTCATCTTGCCAACCACCTCGCCGTCTTTGATCTTGATCAGCTGGGAGTCGCGGGTGATTCCGGCGTTGTTCACCAGAATGTCGATCCGGCCAAATCGGTCGAGCGTCGTGGCCACCGCCGCCTCTACCTCGCTGGTCGAAGTGACATTCACATGTTGGAATACTGCCTGGCCGCCGCCGGCATTGATCTCGTCTGCCAGCGCCAGCCCGGCCTGGTCGACCATGTCCCAGATCGCTACTGCTGCGCCGGCCTCGGCAAATGCCAGCGCGGTGGAGCGGCCAATGCCATTTGCGCCGCCGGTGATCACCGCCACCCGTTGTCGTAGCTCAATGCTCATGGCAGTATACTCGCTTCTCATAATTCGCCTCTACATAATGCAAACTATAGCAACCGAATGTTACATCAGAGTTACATGAAGCGCTCTTTTTATAATGCGGCGCGTCACGGCGCGCTATTCGGTTTCTTAAGAGCTTTTCTGTTTGGCGGGTATCGGCCACATTCGCAGCCGATACCCGCCAAAAAAGAAGAACCCTGG
>CALLYN010000244.1 GCA_937858455.1 uncultured Kouleothrix sp. | reverse complement strand
CGAGCGCGCGCGCCACCCGCGCCACATTCAGGCCCTTGCCCCCCGCCGCCACGATCGAGTTGGCGGCGCGCTGCGGCTCGCCCAGGCGCAGGCCCGGCACCAGCAGCGTGCGATCGACGGCCGGGTTGGGGGTGATGCACAGGATCATAGCGCCTCGCGCGCTTCGGCCAGCGTGGGCTGCGCGGTTGTGCCGCCGGCCGCGCGTGTCGAGAGCGAGCCGCAGGCGCAGGCCAGCCGCAGCGACTGCTCGAGGCTCCAGCCGTTGAGAAAGCCATACACAAACCCGGCGTCGAACGAGTCGCCGGCGCCGGTTGTGTCGACGACGCGCATTGGCAAGGCGGGCGCGCGGGTGGTAGCGCTGCCCTGGCGCGCCACACCGCCGCGAGCGCCGAGCTTGGCGGCCACCACCGGCAGCCGCTCGGCCAGCCGGCCGAGCGCCTCGTCGTCGTCGTCGCTGCCACCAATCGCGCGCAGCTCGGTCTCGTTTGGCAGAAACAGGTCGACGTGCGCTAGCGCCGCGCCCAGGCCGCCGTCCCAGCGCTCGGCCGGGTCGTAGTTCGTATCGAGCGACACCGTCAGGCCGCGGGTTTTGGCCTCGGCGAACAGGCGTGGCACATCGGGGCGCAGCGCGTCGAGCATGAAGAAGGCGCCGAGGTGCAGGTGCCGCGCCCGGCCGAGCATGCCCAGGTCGATCTGGTCGTAGCGCAGCGCCACGATCGAGCCGGCGTAGGTCAGGATCGCCCGGTCGGCGCCGCGCGACAGGATCACGCTGAGCCCGGTGCGCAGGCCCGGGTCGATCACCACGGCCGTCGTGTCGACGCCGCGCGCGGCCAGCTGATCGCGCATAAAATGGCCAAACATATCGTCGCCGATCACGCCGGCGAAGGCCACGCGCAGCCCCAGCCGTGCCGCGCCGCACGCGAAGATCGCCGACGAGCTGCCGATCGTCAGGCTGGCATCGTCGACGGCCTGCTCGACCTGGCCGAACGCCGGGGTCACATTGCCGCGCAGCACCAGGTCGGGGTTAATCTCGCCGACCACCAGCAGGTCGAACTGTGGAGTGGTATCCATGGAATTAGGCCTTCAGCACGCGCGCGCCCTGGCTGGCGAGCGCGGCCTCGATCTCGGAGTCTAGCGCGCGGCCGGTGACGATCAGGTCGGCGGTGCTGACAGGCGCGAGAAACGCGGTAGCGATCCTGCCGAACTTCGTGTGGTCGGCCACCACCACCACCTTGCGGCCGATCTTCAGGATCGCCCGGTCGGTCATCGTCTCGGGCAGGTACTGGTTGGTCAGGCCGTGCTTGGCGTCGATCGCGTGCACGCCGATGATGACCTTATCGGCGCGTAGCTCGGCCAGGGCCTGCTCGGTGATATGGCCGATCATCGAAAGCTCGGCGCGGCGCAGCTGGCCGCCCAGGCTGATCAGCGTAGTATCGGCCGAGTCGGCCATGAGGTTCAGCACCATGAGCGAGTTGGTGATCACGGTCAGGTTCTTGCGCGAGAGCAGGTTGCGCGCCACTTCCAGCACGGTGGTGCCGTTGCCGAGAAAGATCGTGTCGCCGTCGGCGACGAGGTCGGCGGTGGCGCGCCCGATCCGCTGCTTCTCATCGGACTGCTCGGCCAGGCGGTTGACCACAGGCAGCTCGGGCGGGGCCTGGCGCAGCGGGATGGCGCCGCCGTGCACGCGCTGGATCTTGCCGCGCTCGGCCAGCGTGTCGAGGTCGCGGCGGGCCGTAGCCGGGCTGATCGCGAAGGAGTCGCAGATCTGGCCGACTGTGACGCGCTGGCGCTGCTCGATGAACTGAAGCAGGTGTGCCTGGCGCTCAATGCTCGAGATCGCCGGCTCGGTGCCACGCTCCATACGCATTCCTTCTCACGCTTTCTCGGGGCTGTTGTTCATACGAAAGTCGATCGCGGGCGGCGGCGGGTAGCGGCTCTCGGCCTCGGCGCGCAGCGCGGCGTCGAGCGGCCGGCCGGTTTCGGCGGCCAGGCGCCTGGCCCGCAGCTCGAACCAGATATCGGTCAGCTCGGTTTCGCCCTCGCGGATGTCGGCGTACTCGTGCTGGAGGGCGCGCTCGGCCTCGTCGAGGTCGCCGAGCGCCAGCGCGATACGGCCACGCAGGATGCGGATGCGGTCGCGCGCGCGCTGGCTGGCGGGCAGCTGCTCGTACACCGCGTGGGCGCGCGCGAACTCTCCCGTGGCGCACAGCAGCTGCAGGTACTCCTGGGCCAGCGCGGCGGGCGGCGCGCCGCCACCGGCGGCGAGATCCCAGGCCGTGGCGTAGTACTCGCGCGCGAATTCGGCGTTGCCGCGGCGCCGCTCCAGCGCCGCCAGGTTGCGGTAGGCCCAGGCCGAGGGTGTGCGGGCGTTGGCCTCGTGCCAGGCCGCCTCGGCGCCAAGCTCGTCGCCGCGCTCCATGCGCATCACGCCGATGTGCAGCAGGCTGTACCAGTGGCGGCCGTCGGCGCGGCGCAGGCTGGCCTCGAGCAGCGCCTCCCACTCGGGCTGGGTCATCCACTCGCCGGGCAGGGCGCTCGGCGAGTGCTCGGGCAGGCGGCCGTCGCGCAGCAGTGCCAGCATCGCATGGGTGTTGGCGAAATCGCGCATCGACTGCGCATGGTCGGGGCCGAAGCCTTGCAGGGTCGTCGCCACCAGCACCGGATGGATCGGCGGCACTTCGAGCTTGAAGCCGATCGGTCCCTCGGCCGGCGGCGTTTCGAGAAAATGGTCCGAATAGCGCGACTGCGGCGCTCCGGCATCCGCCTGCGCCATACATCACTTCCTAACGCCCGCTTTTTTCGGGCCGGGTGGCGGCGGGAAGTAACGCTTTTCCACCGGCCCTTCAATGGGCGTCCAAGGCGCTACAAAGGCGCAGAAACGGGTTAACGCGCCGCTGCGATCGGCGGTTTCTAACCCCGCCGATAACTATAATTCCGCGCATTTTATGTCCGTGCGGCTAAATTTCACGCGCAGCGGCCTTGCAAGAACGGCCTTCCTGAACGGACGCAAGGGGAATAGGCAGAGGGCGTGGGCGCGCTCGTGTTTGCGAACCGTGCTCCGGGACGATGCCATGAACCCTGCAAGGGAGGCGGCGGTCGAGCTTTTGATCGCTGTCCTCGAGGAACACCGCACGCTCGATGAGGCGATGGCGGGTTCTCAAATCTATGACGCCCTCGAAGGGCGCGACCGCGCCTTCGCTTCGGCGACCGCGCGTGAAACGATCCGCCATCTTGGCCGGGTCGATCGCGCGCTCGCGGAATTCCTCGATCGGCCGCTGCCGGATGACGCTTGGCGCGGGCGCGCGATCTTGCGCGCGGGGGCGGCGCAATTGCTGTTCATGCAGACGCCAGCGCATGCGGCGGTAAAGGAATTCGTCGATGTCGCGAACGCCTCGCGCAAATCGAACGGGTTCGCCGGCATGATCAATGCCGTGCTGCGCAAGATCTCGACGATGGAGCGCGACCCCGATCCGACGCACGATCTGCCCGATTGGTTGCGCACGCGCTGGACGGCGACCTATGGCGCCGATGTCGTGCGCGCGATGGCGGAATGCCTGCAAGGCGCGCCGCCACTCGATATCACGCCGAGAAATAATGCCGCCGAATGGGCGCGGAAGCTCGGCGGTGAATTGCTGCCGGTCGGTTCGATCCGGCTGCGTGAGCATGATCCGGTAGCGTCTTTGCCCGGCTATAACGACGGCGCCTGGTGGGTGCAGGATTCGGCCGCCGTAATCGCCGCGCGCTTGATCGGCGCGAAAGGCAAACGGGTT